>DATFMO010000209.1:0-2266 GCA_035266925.1 Sunxiuqinia sp.
CATACCCAACGCGATTTTCGATATGGCTCGTGTCACTTTTCTTGTGACAAAAGTTTCACCCCGGATTGGCGACTCATGATTAAACAGTATTCCATTGCTCGCGTGCATTCCGTATGCTTCCCGGTAATTTACAGTAATCCAATACGCATACATTTTGGCCACCGCATACGGTGAACGTGGATAAAACGGCGTCCGTTCTGTTTGTGGAACTTCCTGAACGAGACCATACAATTCAGACGTTGATGCCTGATAAATTCTTGTTTTATTTTGTAATCCCAACAAACGAACAGCTTCCAAAATCCGAAGTGTTCCAATACCATCAGCATTTGCGGTATATTCCGGGGTATCAAAACTGACTTTAACGTGGCTCATTGCAGCCAGATTATAAATTTCATCCGGTTGTACTTCCTGAATAACCCGCGTTAAATTCATACTGTCTGTTAAATCGCCATGATGTAAAATAAAATTGCGATTGGAGGTATGTGGATCCTGATACAAATGGTCAATACGATCAGTATTAAACATGGATGAACGACGCTTCATCCCATGTACAATGTAACCTTTTTTAAGCAAGTACTCTGCTAAGTACGCTCCATCTTGCCCGGTAACACCAGTAATTAATGCAACTTTTGACATGTTTTTCTTATTAATTCATTACTATTCAAGCTGAAACCAGGTTTCAACTCACCATTCTATAATACTTGATGTTAGGTTTCTGGTTTGATTGTTTCGAAAAGGGGCGATATAAGAATTCTGCTGAAAAGGAATTCATATACATTTCGGTTCTAAAAATTTATTCTTAGGATATGTTTTTGTATTTCAGTATGGATATCTTAGATGCAAAAAGTTAGCCGAGAATTTCAACTTCCGGAATTGGTACAACAAACTTCCCTCCCCAATCGCGGACATAGTTGTGTTGCTTTGTAATTTCATCTTTCAAATTCCAGGGAAGAATGAGAATATAATCAGGTTTTGTTTCCTTTATCATATCAGGATGATAGATCGGGATACGCGAACCAGGAAGATAATTCCCTTGCTTATGAGGGCTACGATCTACCGTGTAGTCCAAAAAGTCGGTTCTTACCCCACAATAATTTAACAATGTATTCCCTTTCCCAGGTGCACCATACCCTACGACAGTTTTTCCATTTCTTTTCGCTTCAATCAAGAAGCTCAGCAATTTTCGTTTGGTTTCCTTGACTTTTTCTTCAAAAGCATTGTAAAAATCAAGACTTTCAAAACCCAGTTCAATCTCACGTTCCAATAGATCAACCACCCGACCGGTGATCTCCTTACTCATATCTTCTGCGTGACGTCCAAATATCCGCAATGAACCTCCGTGCGTAGGCAATTCCTCAACATCAAATAGCGTGATGCCATGACGGGTGAAAATTCGGTTAACAGCCACAAAGGACAAATAAGAAAAATGCTCGTGATAGATTGTATCAAACTGGTTTCCTTCGATTAAACGTTGCAGATGAGGAAACTCCATCGTAATTACACCATTCTTATTCAACATCTCTTTCATCCCGGCAACGAAATCATTAATATCCGGAACGTGGGCTAAAACATTGTTACCAAGCAACAAATCAGCTTTGCCGTATTTCTCAGCTAATTGTGCAGCTACCTTTTGACCAAAGAATTTCACTTCAGTCCGAATGCCTTTTTCTTTCGCAACTTCAGCGACGTTGCCAGCAGGTTCAACACCAAGAACCGGTACGTTTTTCTGATTAAACCATTGCAGGAGGTAGCCGTCATTACTTGCTATCTCGACGACTAAGCTATTTTTATCGATTCCAAATCTGCCAATCATCTTGTCAGTATACTTCCTGGCATGTTCTAGCCAGCTATCTGAATAGGATGAGAAGTAGGCATATTCGTCTGCGAAAATTTCATCAGGACTCGCGAATTCTTCCAACTGCATTAACCAACAGTTTGTGCAGACATAAGCATGTAAAGGATAAAATTTTTCCATCTCATTTGCATGCTCCGGTTTCACATGTTTCTGACAAAGGGGAGACATTCCTAAATCCACAACGCTAAATTCCAACTCCTTCGAACAGAACCGGCATTTGCTTCTGGTTGTGCTACTTTTAAAAGAACTGTTCGCAGCATCTACTGCAACAATTTCAGCAGTCGATTCTTTAGTTAATGCAATGCGAGAATCCATTATTCTATTCGCTATTTTGATTTTCTTGCTTCCTTGTTAATCCTGAAATGATTTTATTCTCTATGTCTCAAAAGGTCGCACTTCAATAATTCTCTT
>DATFMO010000210.1:0-5700 GCA_035266925.1 Sunxiuqinia sp.
ACTTGTGTCCTTGTGAACTTGGTACTTCGCACTTCTTCAACTATTCTTTCACCAACGCTTTTGTGCTCAACAACCCGCAGGCCGCATAAATATCTTGCCCCCTGCTGGCGCGGATCGTGGTGGTGATGCCTTTTTTCTCCAGTCCTTCTTTGAACTGTTCCAGAGTTGCTTCGTCGGTTCCTTTCAGTGGAGTGTTGGGGATCGGGTGAAAGCGAATCAGGTTGATACGGCATTTGATGCCGGACAGCAAGCGGGTCATCTCTTTCACGTGGGCCGGCGTGTCATTCAGCCCATGAAAAACGATGTATTCAAACGATACCCGGCGCTGCCGGCCAAAGTCCCAGTTTCGGATTTCTTCCAGCACATCATCCAGCGGGTAGGCAATTTCAACGGGCATCAGTTGCTGGCGTTCATCGTGAAACGGAGTGTGCAGGCTAATCGCCAAATGGCATTCACTTTCATTTAAAAAACGAACCAGCCCCGGAACAATGCCAATGGACGAAACGGTGATGCGTCGCGGACTCATAGCGAAACCCCATTCAGCAGTCATAATCTCGGTACTTTTCAGCACTTCATCCAGGTTGTCAAACGGTTCGCCCATGCCCATGAACACAATGTTGCTCACTTCGTGCCATTCCGGGATGTTCCGGATTTGGTTGACAATCTCACCCGCAGACAGCTGTCCCTGGAAACCTTGTTTACCGGTCATGCAAAACAGGCAGCCCATTTTGCAGCCCACTTGCGACGAAACACAAACCGTTTTCCGGTCGCGATCGGGGATCATGGCTGTTTCAATAAATTTGCCATGTATGGTGGGGAAGAGGTACTTTTTGGTACCGTCCACACTTTCCTGCACCTTGGTTTGATCGATCAGCCCGAAGGTGTATTTCTCGTTCAGCAACTCGCGGGCTTTCTTCGACAAGTTGGTCATCTCTTCAATGGAAGACACTTCTTTTTTATAGAGCCAGTCAGTGATTTGTATGGCTGTGAATTTGGGCAGTCCCAGCTCCAAAACCAACTCCTGCAGTTCGCCCAATGTTTTTCCAAAAAGTGCTTCTTTGACCATCGTGTAAATTTTCTGCAAAGTTATAAAAGAGAATCAGATGAGAAAACAGGTGAAGGCGGTAGAAGACAGTCGAACACAATTGGAAACAGTTGAATACGATTGTTTTCCATGTCTTCCACTGTATTCAATTGTTTCCTGTCGTTTTCCACGCCAATTAAAAATAAATCTCCGCCACAATGTTGGCGAATGGAATGCCTTTTTCAATCAGGATGTCGCGGACTTCAACCACCATCAGCGCTTTGCCGCAGATGCAAAAGCACAAATGGTTTTAACGGTCATGTTCTTTTGAATCCTCAAGCCGGATGGGCTCATCCTTTTCCATTTGATGAAAAGGATGCAAAAATCTCGTCAAAATGAACCTTCAACCCGCCTCACGATTTTTTCTTTCTGGCCCACATCCCTGAATACCCGCCAAAAATCGCTCCCGCCACCCCCGGCTCGGCATTTTGACCGGCCAGCCCTGCTTTCGCCTTAAGGCGAAATGGGGGAATTTGCAATGCGAGAATCTCGTTTTCACCGGATATTCCATGGTGCAAAAAACAACCGTCTTCCACTGTATTCAACTGTTTCCTGTCGTTTCCCACGCCAATTAAAAATAAATCTCTGCCACAATGTTGGCGAATGGAATGCCTTTTTCAATCAGGATGTCGCGGACTTCAACCACCATCAGCGCTTTTCCACAGAGGTAGTAATGTTGGTCTTTGGGCAGATTGTCCAATGTCTTCAGGTAGTCGGTCACACGTCCGGGAAACACATCGCAGGACTGTTCACGCGAGCAGCAGCGTACGTAGTTTTTGCCGAGTGCCCAGTCCAACTCATCCTCAAAATAAAACTGGTTGAGGTGTTTGGCGCCATGAATCAGCGTTTTGTTTTCGAACTGCCCCGACTGAAACATGCTGTAGAATGGCGCAATGCCCGTTCCGGTGGCGATCCAGTGTGCGGGTTGGTCGTTACCGGTGAAACTGCCGTAGGGTTTTGATACCAGTATTTTGTCGCCGGGAATGAGCGCCGCCAGTTTGGGCGTGAGGTAGCCATCTTCCTTGATGTTGAAAAGTACCCGGATCTCCGCCTCGTGATTGCCGCTGCAAATGCTATAAATGCGTGGCGGCTTTTCGCGGTCAGTAGCAATTTTCACCACCTGCCCGGGAATGAAATCATATTTCCGTCGGTATGAAATCACAAAGACCCCCGGCGAAATTTCTTCGTTCCCGGTCACCGTTTCTTCATACAACTGGATGTCTTTTTTCTGGTATTCTTCCGCTTTTGGCATTTTCTTCTTCTTTGTTCACCAATTAATTCAAGTTTGACACATCACAACTGAGCCTGGATTTTCTCCTGATTCACCCAATCCCTAAAGGGTTTCAGGAGAAAAATCTGGCTGTTCCCTTTAAGGGGTTAGGGTAAACAGACTGGTTTTTCAAATCCGTCAAAGTAGAATTAACGCAACCCGAGACGTTTAGTTTTCGTCTTAGAAAGAAAAATCCATGAAGAGGCTACTATTCATCTGTTTATTGATTGGACTTTCCATTCTTTCTTGTAAAAAAGAAGAGGAGCTAATCGTATTCCCAACGCAGTTGCAAACCGAAATCGACGAGATGATCTCTTCCAGCCCCTACCTGTGTGACATTAGCCGTGTTGAAGTCACGGAATTTGAAGGCAAACGATACTACAACTTTTATTGTGATATATGGTCATGTATGTATTGCCACTTTTACGATGAAGATGGCAATGCACCTGATTGGGACGCTGAAAAATGGAACCAATATTTGGCGGAGAAAAAGCCTGTCAAGACGGTGCCTGCCTGTGGGTAGCCGTTCAATGCCGTGTTTTGCTATCCCGAAGGCTAATTTGTATGATACACCATCGCTGTAATTTCCTGTTTTGAAGTCGTTAAGAAGTTTAGTAACTTCGTAAGAACTCCCCAAAAAGAAAATCAATTAACCATTTTAGGATCATGTATCTGAAGTGCGGCAGTGTGAACTGTCGGTCTTTTAATTATCTAATTTTAAAATTTACCGTTATGAATGTCGAACAAGCTCGTGTTCAATGGGAAAAGGCAGCGCCAGGCTGGGCTAAATGGGAAAATGTGATCTCTGATGGAGCGTACCTTGCGACCGATAAGATGCTGGAAATGGCACATGTAAGCAATGGGAAACGTGTACTGGACCTGGCGAGTGGTGCCGGGAGTCAGACCCTTATTGCTGCTGAACGGGTTGGGCCGGATGGTCACGTTGTTGCAAATGATATTTCGCCAACCATGCTCAATCATGTCAAACAAAATGCGGAATCCAAAGGGTTTTCAAATGTGTCGACTTTGTTGGGGGCTGTGCAGGAGCTGGAGATTGCACCCAGTTCGTTTGATTCGGTTATTTGTCGTTTGGGCTTGATGCTCTTCCCGAATCCGGGTTCTGTGCTTGCTAATATCAGCAAGGCACTCAAACCCAATGGGAAAATCGGGGTGGTGGTTCTTTCAACGCCTGATGTCAATCCATTCTTCGTTCAGCCGATGCAGATCCTATTGCGTCATGCCGGAAAGACGCCTCCTTCAGGAGCACCTGGCCTTTTCTCATTGGCTGCCCCCGGCATCCTGGAGAAGCTGTTCGAGGATAATGGTTTCACGAATGCAGCAGTCCATAAACAAACCATCCATTTTAAAATGCCTGCGGCGGAAGAAACATTACTGATGATCCAAGAGGCCTTTGGCGCCTACCGGGCGGTTATTTCGGATAGCCCGGCAAGCGTTCAAAAAGCAGCATGGGCGGAAGTTTTGGACTATCTCAAATCCTTGGGAAACGGCCAGGGAATCGAAGCCCCGTCCGAAGTTTTGGTGGGATCGGCACAGAAAGTGGATTGAGGTCATTTATTGGAAATTTTCGACGTGGACTTTTCTCGTTCGTTGGGCCGAATTTGCAATTCGGGCCCTGTTCCAATTTTTTAGGACACGGACTATAAATCCTCGCTAGCAGGTTTGGGGTGAGGTAGCCATCTTCTTTGATATTGAAAAGCACTCGGATGTCCTCTTCGTGGTTGCCACTGCAGATGCTGTAAATGCGCGGTGGCTTTTCGCGGTCTACCCCAATCTTGACGACCTGCCCGGGAATAAACTCGTGCTTCCGTTTGTAGGAAATCACAAAAACCCCGGCGAAATTTCCTCGTTCCCGGTCACCGTTTTCTCGTACAACTGAATGTCTTTTTTCTGGTATTCTTCCGCTTTTGGCATTTTCTTCTTCTTTGTTCACCAATTAATTCAAGTTTGACACATCACAACTGAGCCTGGATTTTCTCCTGATTCACCCAATCCCTTAAAGGGTTTCAGGAGAAAAATCTGGCTGTTCCCTTTAAGGGGTTAGGGTAAACAGACTGGTTTTTCAAATCCGTCAAAGTAGAATTAACGCAACCAGCGACATTTGGTTTTCGTCTAAAAAGAAAAAATGGTTATCCGCATTTTTACCTGGTTCGCAAATTCCTGCCAGACGTCAGACTGGGATTCTCCCTGTTTGCCCCGACCCTTAAAGGGAGCAGGGAAAATCAATTCGCTCCCTTCAGGGCTTGGGGCAAACGAATTGATTTTCAATACTTCATTCTGGTTTTAGGTATGCATGCGGATACTCATTAAAGAAAAAAACCATGAAACGCCTATTATTCATCTGTTTGTTGATCGGGCTTTCGGTCATTTCCTGTAAAAAGGAGGAGGACCCCATTGTTTTTCCGGCAGAGTTGCAGGCAGGCAATGTTTAGTCCAACACAGCCTCCAATGCAAAGCTTTGCTCCGCTGAAGCTTCGCGAAAGCGAGCGTATGCAAGCAACGCTTTATTAGAGGCTAATTGTTAGCCTTAGTTTTTTTTCTTTCTCAGTCAATATAAGTTTCTTTTAAAACCGACTTTAACTCCTGAATTTCAGAATCTTGTAGTTCTCCAAAAACTTTTATTATTCTTTGTCTGTCAATTGTCCGGATTTGGTCTAAAACAATCCAGCCGATTTTATTGTCATGCTTAACTTTCACCCTTGTCGGATATTTTTTTGAACTTGTTGTCATTGGAGCAATTACAACTGTCCGCAAATATTTATTCATCTCATTTGGAGAGATTACTACACAAGGTCTGGTCTTTTTGGTTTCACTCCCAATTGTCGGGTCGAGATTGACTAAAATGATTTGATATTGTTTTATTTCCATTCTTCCAGGTTTTCATCGTCAAACACATCGTCAAATAACAAATTGTCATCTCCATTTTTAGCCATTTTTTCAAACGCTTTTTCCCATCCTTTTCGTGGTTTTGAAATTGGTTTTAAGATAATTTGTCCTTTATCCATTATTAAATCAACAGTGTCTTTGATATTGTACCTGTCAAGCAGGGTTTTACTCAATCTAATCCCCTTTGAATTTCCGATTTTTATAACTGATATCTCCATAACTAATTTTTAAAATGTAATTACAAAGTTATAACATTTATTCGAATTTCAAAATTAAGTCTGACGGTTTGTGTATGGTGCGTATCCCGAAGGGTATGCACTATAACCATATGTGTGTGCCCAGCATGAGCATGTGCACACTTTACTGAAAGGTCTGGAAAAATGATTAAAATACAAATTTTCTTTGTTAAACAGTAAAGTGTAGCATGAAATATTTCCAGAGG
>DATFMO010000211.1:0-4600 GCA_035266925.1 Sunxiuqinia sp.
TTAAACTGGATTTTTGTTCCATCCCGTCAATACAAATATTGAGTTCCCGGATCAACTTATAGTTGTCTTTATGAAAGACTTTTACAGCGTCAATATCACTGGGGCCATAAAACCCATACAACAAATCAGTGTATGATGTACTGGATGAGTAGGATTCGTCAGTCATTTGACTGTTCACACCCAAAGACATGCCTGGCATATTATCCTGGTACAATTTGTTGACAAACAAAGTTGCCTGAACTTTATTGTTCCAAATTTGGGCGTCGTCAACTACATTGAGGTCATGCTTATCCAATACTTTTTGGCAACCTGTCAGCAATGCAATCAACAAAGCAATTAGTGTAATTGTATATAATTTTATCTGTTTCATTTTAACTTATCTACGTTAGATTAATCGATCATCTATCAAATTCACGGCATGTGAAAATCACATTTTCTTCAATTACATTTTTAGGTTCACACCAAAACTAAATGTTCTCAGCAACGGATAAGTATTATACCGTGCAATGGCATCTTCTTTATACTTGAAGGTCGAAATCGGAGACCACAAATTGGTTCCGACAAAATACACCCGCAATTGAGGGATGTGCAATTTGTTTGAGAAACTTTTTGGCACATCATAAGAAATGTTCAGGTTTTTCATGCGAAGTTGATAAACATTCTTCATCCAGAATGTAGAAACTTCTTTATCGTAACCTGCATTGTCACCAGCAACAGTAGGATATGCTGCATTCGGATTATCTGGTGTCCAGAAATCACTCCAAAAAGCAGGAGAACTTAATACAAGCTTTGTGCTGTTATTTACTGATGGTACAGTACGAGCTAATTTGTCAACCACTTTGTTCGTCGTTCCATAGGCCATGCCGAAGAGTGTACTGACTTTCACATCTTTCCAGGTAAAACCTAATGAAACGTTGTTTGGCAATAGGTTTTGCCATACAAAATGATCATTTACCCGTTCAACATATTTCATATCAGTGCGACTATTCATATCGATATTTCCATCTGGCTCAAATACGGTCGAAGGTTCACCGGCAGCAATATTTCCGGGACGACCAATATCCTGATAAAACAAGCTACCCACTTGAGCTGGTTTATTATTAATCGTATAAACGTGTCCCCATTTGGCCATCCATTGGGCGTTAATTGCATCCAATTGCTCTTGAGTCCGAATAATTCCTTTGGTGATAAAACCTTGTTCACGACCAGCAGCCGATGTACTTTGACCAATTGGATAACGGAAATCGTTTGGTCCATACTGTGTTGGGCGTTCCAAAATCCGGTTGGTTGCAAATGAGAAGTTACCACTTACATGCCAACGAAAATCATTTCCCACTTTACCATTGTATCCAATAGACATATCATATCCCCAGGCTTCCAAACGTCCTAAGTTTTCGCTCGGCATTTTTGTAATCCCTGAAGTTTCAGGAAAGTTCACGGTTCGTTGATCCAGAATATCATATTGATACGTGTAAAATCCATCAATTGATACACTTAAACGGCTGTCAAAGAACTTCATATCCAAACCAAGGTTTTGCATCCTTGACTTTTCCCAGCTAACACCAGAACTGACCACATCCGTTGGACCAGATACGCCGATTCCACCGGCTGCAGCACCACCACCAAACAAATAACTGCCAGATGGGCCATACTGCAAGGTATATTCATAGGCACCAACAGAACTATATCCAGTCAAACCGATTGAGTACCTCAGTTTCAAAAAATTTAAAAAATTCAGGTTGTCTTTCATGAAGTTCTCCTGACTCATTACCCAACCAACAGAAACAGAAGGGAACAATCCGGACCGTTCACCAGGAGCAAACAAGGTCGTACTTTCATACCGCATCGTTGATTCCAATAAATATTTATCGGCATAACCATAATTAAAACGGAATACAGCCCCCAGATCACCGGACTCATTTAATCCTCCGCTACTCCTTGCAGCCAAATAATCAAAAGCCATTTGCGTTTCCACTCCGGCTAACTGCATATTTTCCGCAACAGCTCCAAAATCATGTGATTTTCCTTCAGACTGCTCATAGGTTAAAAATGCAGCAACGCTATGTTTCCCAAATTTTCGATTGTAATTCAAATTCAAGTTCAACTGGTAACGTTGACTAAACCTGTAACTTTCAGAAATCCGGTTTGTGTTGGATATCTCATCTGTCTGAGCTAAATTATTGCTCAATACGTAAGTAAAACCTGGCTTCGGATCAAATGTGTATAAATTATAAGGAACTGAATATTGTTTATAATAGCCGTTACTTTCACGACGGCTATAAGTTGCAGAAGCAACCAATCCTTTAACTTTTGGGAAACTGTAAGAAAGCTTCAAGTTCAAAGTATTTCCCTTGTCTACATCGTCTCGATAACTATCAGAGTTAAACAACTCCAATGGATTATATTCTAAATTATTATGAACAGGAAGGCCATTGACGAAAGCAGGAGTCCATTTAGGTGCCTGTAATAGCTGCTGAAACAGGCCCTCCATGGTGTTTGATCCAACTGCATTCAGGTAGGGGCGTTTAAAATCACGACTGTCCAATGCAACAGTTATAGATGCCTTTAAATCATCTGTAATATCCGCATCTAATCCCAAGCGGTATGAATATTTACCAACACCCATTTTGGGGAAGTTACCAGCATTGTATACGTATGATCCACCAGCAAAATACTGAACTTTGTCAGATCCTCCGGTAATATTAATCGTGTGTCTGGTGACGACAGCTGTTTGCCATGCCTGATCCAACCAATTGTAGTTGAGATTTTTCATGGCGTCCATTTCTGCGGGTTGGATGGTATCATATTTTGCGTCGTAACCAATGTAGCGGGCATTCAACATGCGAGCCAAATCGTACGAGCTCAACATACTAGTTTGTTGTGTTGCATCTGAAATACCAACGCTTCCGGAATAGCTAATCCGAAGTTTACCTTCGCGCCCACGCTTGGTTTTCACTAAAACAACACCATTAGCACCTTTACTACCGTAAACAGCCGCCGACGCATCTTTCAATACGGAGAAACTTTCGATCTCTGAAGGGTCAAGTACATCATATTCTTCTTGTGTGACTTCGAATCCATCTACAATGTAAAGTGGAGCCGGATCTTTTGCTCCACCTCCCGAGCTTCCAAACGTTGTTGTCGCACGAATTTTCACACGGGTTGAAGCTCCGGGGTTACCCGTAGGCTGTGCCGGAGATACCGAAACACCAGCCAAACGTCCATCAAGCAAATCAGTTAAGTTCGTAGCTGGAATGTCTTCAATTTCTTTCGCAGAGATACTGGATACGGATCCTAAAAGGTTTGCGCGCTTCACCTCACCATATCCAACAACAACAACCTCCCCAAGGTCTGTTGTATCTTCATGTAGTTTGACATCAATTAATGACCGAGCTTTGACCGGAACTGTTTGCATCGTGTAGCCAATAAATGAAACCTGCAATGTGTCTGTTGAGTTTAACGATATCGAATAATGACCATCCACGTCTGTAATTGTACCACGAGTTGTCCCCTTCACGACAATGTTAACTCCGACAAGTGGCTCTCCATTTTGGTCAGTAATTGTTCCTGAAAGAGCTATTTGTTTCCCCGTCTGCGAGTAGGCAGGAGAAACCATCAGTATCTGTGCAATTAAAAACATTAACACAGGTAGTGATATTTTCAAAAGACGAGGGAACTTTCTTTCAAAAATTCTTTTCCCAAATTTATTTTCCATTAATACCAGGTTTGATTATTAAACAATTGTTATATACTTATTTTCACTTTTCTCAATATCGTTAAATTTCTTTTCTAGCCTATCCCATTTATTGAGGAATGACCTATAAAAAACTTTTCTGAACTCGTTTCACAGATTGGTGTTTAAGATGCAGAAACAAATTCAGCGAATCCATTAATGTGCTCTTGGTAACTATTGTATGAAGGAATAATGAGACTCATTATTCCTTCATACAATAGAATGAGTAAAATTATTTAATCAAAACTTTCGACGTTTTCACCTTCGATCCGATCTGCGCTTTCACCAAATAAACGCCATTTGGCATATCACTCATCAAAATCAGGTTGGTTTTTTCTGCCGACTTAACCAACATGCCATTCACATTATAAACAGCCACTTTCGCTTGTTCCGAAATGTGAATCTCCTTATTGAAACTGTAAATTTTCAAAATATCAGACTTAACATCTGTTGATGAAGTTGACACATAAGTTCCGTAAATTTTCATGTCATGAATCCGTGGAACCTGTCCATCTGAAACCATGAAACGTAACCACAGTGGATGGCCTTCAGTGGCAGAATAGTAGATTCCATCTTCCCAAGTCATGCCATAGGCTGAAGGATCACAATTAAACTCGTTTTGTGTGACCATTCCGGATGTGATATCCTTTGTCCAACCAGTGGCACCGTTACTTCCCTGGAAGCGGAGTGTATCCCAGTTAGCTCCCATGTCGGTACTGTATTCCAGCAGTACACCACGCTTGCTACCACCGCAACTTGAATGAGTCCATTGAATACCATCAACATAGTCCATAGCACTTAAGTCAACGATAAAATAACCAGCAACTGTGGGGGGATCTGATGCATAATCACGACTGACTTCAACAA
>DATFMO010000212.1:0-2949 GCA_035266925.1 Sunxiuqinia sp.
CCAGTTCGCCATTCTTGAATTTTTCGATGGTGAATTTGTAGCCCACGTCGTTGGTTGTGTTGTAGCTCTGCATGTAAATGTACATGCCCGGCTCCAGCTGCCGGTGAATGTTCCGTTCGGTATTGTAGCGATTATTGTTGATGTATGTCTGCCGAAAATCAATGCGTTTTTTGTTGGCCGGCGGAATAATATAAGCGCCGAGCGTGAATGAAAATGCGGCAATAATAAGCGCGCCGATCATGTATGGGCGTATCACCCGGCCATAAGAAACCCCGCTACTTAAAATAGCGATGATCTCAGTGTTGTAGGCCATTTTCGAGGTGAAATAAATCACCGCGATAAAGGTGAACAAAGAGCTGAACAGGTTGGCAAAATAGGGAATGAAATTCAAATAATATTGAAAGATGATTTGATGAATGGTGGCATCTTTGGAGATAAATTCATCCAGGTTCTCAGAAATGTCGAACACTATGGCAATACTAATAATCAGTGCAATCGCATAGAAAAAAGTTCCCAAGAACTTCTTGATGATGTAGAGGTCGATTGTTTTCAGGGTTGGTATTCTCATTGTCGTTTCTAATTAATAATTCCTGAGAATTAAAGACGTTGTCCGAGTTTTTTTACCATGTCTTCTTTCCAGCTTTTAAAGTTGTCGGCCAAAATTTGTCGCCGTGCTTCTTTCACCAGCCACAAGTAAAAGGCCAGGTTGTGCTGGCTGGCAATTTGGGCGCCCAACATTTCGTTCGAAACGATTAAATGACGCAAAAAGGCCTTGGAATATTGTTTATCAACAAACGATGTTCCATCCGGGTCAACGGGTGAAAAGTCATCAGCCCATTTTTTATTTTTGATATTGATGATTCCATTTCGGGTGAAAAGCATGCCATTACGGCCATTCCGGGTGGGCATCACGCAGTCAAACATATCCACACCGCGATCAATGGCTTCCAGAATATTGATAGGTGTTCCAACGCCCATCAGGTAGCGTGGTTTGTCCTTTGGCAAAATCGGGTTCACCACCTCAATCATGGCATACATGTCCGCTTCCGGTTCCCCAACGGACAACCCGCCAATGGCATAACCATCGCTGGGAATGCCGGCCACATGCTTAGCTGCTTTCTCGCGAAGGTCAGGATAAACGGCTCCTTGAACAATGGGGAAAAGTGATTGCTCATGGCCGTACAGTGGCTTGGTTTTCTCCATTTGATTAACACAACGTTCCAGCCAGCGTTGGGTGAGCTCCAACGATTTCTTCGCATAGTCATATTCCGCATCGCCGGGCGTGCATTCATCAAATGCCATGATGATGTCGGCACCGATTTTGCGCTGCACGTCAATCACATTTTCCGGTGTAAACAGGTGTCGCGAGCCATCAATATGCGATTGGAATTTGGCGCCTTCTTCAGTCAGTTTGCGAATATCGCCCAGCGAAAAAACCTGGTAGCCACCACTGTCTGTTAAAATGGGGCCATCCCATCCGTTAAAGTGATGCAGTCCGCCGGCTTCCTCAATAATTGCCGTTCCCGGACGCAAGTACAAATGGTAGGTGTTTCCTAAAATAATCTGGGCTTGGATGTCCTCTTTCAACTCCTTGACATGAATTCCCTTGACCGACCCGGCTGTGCCAACCGGCATAAAAATCGGTGTTTCAATGGTACCATGTCCGGTTTGCAAATTGCCGGCCCTGGCTTCGCTGTTAACTGCTTGATGATGAAGCGTAAAATCCATGCGCTATTTTTTGAGTGCTCAAAGATAGCCATAAAAGTTAAACGGCCAGAAAATTCGATTCTTTGCGACGTGTTAATTAAAATTAAAAATGCTGCCCGAAAGTCTGCTGGAATGTTATTTTTGCTAGCAAAATCAGCTCATGAACTTTGATTTTTTTGACCGAACTTATTTGGAGTGGATTGTGCCTGCCATCTACTTCCTTGCTGTACTGATTGAATTGTTTTACCAGCTCTTTTTCTACATCCGCCTCTTGGCGCTGAAAAAGTCGGCAGAAACGACCCTCGAGAAACCGATATCCGTGTGTTTGTGTGTTCGCAACGAGGAAGATCGGATTGACCAGGTGATCAGCCAGATTTTGGATCAGGAATATGCCAATTTCGAATTAATCGTAGTGGATGATTTTTCAGAAGATTGCACGTTGCAGAAAATTGGACAGTGGGCAAAAATGGACGCTCGGGTTAAATTTACTTCCATGAGCCAGGAAACCCGTTTCTCGGAGAAAATGGCAATCAACCTCGCGCTGAAAGCAGCCAGTTTGGAGCAGGTGGTATTTATCCATGCCGACACCGTTCAGTTTCAACCACAGTATTTAAAAAAAATCAACCAGGAAACTGATGCTGGACGCCTAACTTTAAATTATTCGAACGATCAAATTGCTCCAACTTTTTATAGCAAGGTTTGCCGCATCGAACGGTTTTTACTTTTCCTAAAATCAGCAGCTTATTCATCCAAAGGATTGCCATTATTTTTTGAAGAAAATAATGTTTTATTTCCGAGAGACATTTATTTTCAGTCAGAGGGTTTTCGCGGAAAGATGAATAATCATTTTGCCAACCTGGAGTTGGTTTTCAATGAAAAAGCAAAGGGCAAGATGAATATTTCACTGGAACCGGAAACCATTGTGCGCGAAGATTCACAGGTCGAAAAACGTCATTACGAAGAATTGATGCATAAGCAAATTCGCATCAAGCAACTGCTGAAACTGGGCAAACGCTTGGTTTTAACAATTGAAAATTACGCGCGAATTCTGTTCTTAGCTGGATTGATTGGGCTATTGGCCACAGAACCACAGGCTTGGTTATTCATTCTTTTGCCGGCATTGATTGTTCTGGGCTTGCAATTTTTTGTGATTAAATCAATGGCTGCCCGTTTGAATGAAGAGAAAATCTTTTTATCTTCGTTTGTGTACGTTTTTGTAAGGCCTTTGCTACAGATATACTT
>DATFMO010000213.1:0-8673 GCA_035266925.1 Sunxiuqinia sp.
TGCGAAGATAGTTTTGTAAAATGATGCAAACACCCGTCAAGTATTCAGAAACGTCCAATGATTTAACAATGTGTTTTAAGCATTCTCCTTCGCATTTATTTTGAGAATGACATTCCCGATTTTTTGACCGCTCCTCACATAACGGAACGCCTCGGCAATTTTCTCCATGGGGTAAGTGCGATCGATGAGCGGCTTGAATTTTCCCTCGTGGGTCATCTTTTTCACGAATTCGATGCTTTGCTTAACATTGATGGGAAGTGGGAAAATTACTTTTTTACTGCCAGTCAGTGGTTTAAATACAGCAAAAAAGACATTCTGAGCCATCCGTCCCAATTCCGAAGAAATATAAATACCTGCCTGTTTCAATATCTTTTTACATTGCCCAAACGAACTTTTTCCAACGGTGTCGAAAACAAAATCGTACGATTGGCTATCTTCCGTAAAATCTTCTTCCTGGTAATCAATAATCCGGTCTGCTCCCAACGCTTTAATCTGATCGATGCTTTTTGTGCTGCAAACAGCCGTCACCTTCGCCCCAAAATATTTCACCAGCTGAACTGTGGCAGAACCAATGGCCCCCGATGCGCCATTCACCAACACATCGTGTTGTTCACTGAGGCCGGTTTTGTTAATGAAATTATAGGCGTAATGAAACCCCTCGAGGCAGGCTGCAGCATCTTCATAGCCGATTTTTTCCGGCATTTTTGCCAAAGACTTGTTTTCACCAATGGCAAGGTATTCAGCGTGTGAACGCAAACCATTATCCTGAAAACCAAAAACCTTGTCACCAAGCTTGAATTCGGTTACCTCATCTCCAACCGCTTCTACGATCCCGGCAAAATCAGTCCCAAGGATTTTGTTATGAGGTGTGAACAGACCGATAAAAAGGCGCATGATCCAGGGACTTCCTTCCAAAACAGCACAATCTGTTCGGTTGACTGTGGCAGCATGCACTTTCACCAAAACTTCGTTTGATTTGGGAACGGGTTTATCAACGTCTGTGACCTGAATCACTTCGGGACCTCCATATTTTAAACGTACGCATGCTTTCATAATTTTCTACTTGAAATATAAATGGCTTTGGATTTACTGCCAAGTATCAGGCTTTTTATAATTTCAAAGCTATTGTTTTTAAGTAATTGCTCCACACTTTTTCGTGTTGTTTTTTCCTTTGTCGCTTCTGATGACGGTTTCCCAAAGATTCTTAAATAGCGGATTCCCATAGCCATCTTGTTGAAAAAGTTCATGTCATCGATGGCAAAGGAGTTAATGATCAACAATCCGCCATCTTTCAATACCCGCCTGCTTTCCTGAATGACACGCTCGGCATCGCCGATAACATGGATCAGGTTGGCCATAAAAACGGTGTCAAAAGTCTCATCTTCAAATTCAAGATTTAAGGCATCCGCTTTTTGAAAAGTTATATTTTTCATGTTTCCTCTTTTCTGTTTGGCTAAGGCAATCATCTCATCTGAGAAGTCAGTTGCCACAACATTCTTTGAAATTTGCAGCAATGTGTCGGTGTACAATCCGGTTCCGCAGCCCAATTCCAGTACGTTGCCAAGATCAGCCTCTTTCAATAATTCTTCATGAGCCAAAAGAAGAACTTCATTGCCGACGACACGACTTTGCCTTTCTTCAAAATCTTCCGTAAACCGGCTCCAATAGGTTTCTTTGTTTTTTGTTTCCATCATTGATTTATTTTAAATTCTAGCAGGATTAAACCCTTTTGTAATCAGCCAGACTCCCAGGAAAATTTCATTCAGAATAACGGGGAGAACAAATGTCATAACCAGTAACCCGCTTATTTCTGTTAATGCCAGAATCAGAATACCCAACACGCCGATGAACCCCCAAATGGAAATAAACCGGGGAATGAGCCTGGTTTTGTATAGTAGGAAATAGAACAATATTGCTCCAAAGCTGAAAAAGATTGGAATTAATAAGGTGGTAGTCAGGTTGCGAATAGCCAGTAACGATACTCCCAGGTTTTGAAGGTTTGAACCGGTGGGTGTGCCTCCTTCTGCATGGCTGTGAACCAAAGTCATAATAAGCAAAGGGATAAATGCCGCATGTATGCAAACGATGGACTCGATCAGCCGGAAAGCGAAATAACCCAGGGCAATTCGTTCATTGAATTGTTTCAAAATGGGATACAAAATCACGGCAATTCCAATCACTGAGATAGCGTTGATCAGTTCTAACAGCACCCCGGTTTTCAAAAGGTATTCCTGTGAAATGCTTGTTGCCAGAAAATCAGGGACGCTTAAAATAGGCTCCAGTAAACCACCACCAACAAGACTGGCTGTCATAGCTAACAAGAATAATGACCCTGCGATTTGGGCATGTCTTTGGATTGAATTCATTGTTTCGATTTTTGTTTTTCAATTCATTGTGATGACCACATGTCCTTTTTTATGGCCGGTATCTACATAAGCATGCGCTTCTGCAATCTGCTCAAGTGTATATTGTTTATCGATTGCGGTTTTCAATCTGCCAGCTTCTATCATATTCTTGAGATCATTCAGGCTTTCAGAGGTGTATTTGGCAACTCCTCCAATAACTTTTTTACTACTTGCCATTGATACTTTGATTCCCTCAATAATTCGTGATAAATCCAGATGGACAGCTGAGAAGTAGATCCCTTTTTCATTCAGTGCATTTACGCACTTTTTAATAGGGCCTTTGCCAACTGTATCAAAAATAATATCAAAAGTTTCACCACTCTGAGACAGATCTTCTTTGGTGTAGTCGATCACTTTGTCGGCCCCAAGCGAATTGACCAATTCAATATTTGTGGTGCTACAAACACCAGTCACTTCTGCTCCCATATCTTTGGCCAGTTGTACTGCAAAAGTCCCGATTCCGCCGGCTGCTCCATAAATAAGCACTTTTTGTCCTTTCTGAACTTTACCTTTGCGGAGATAATACAAAGCAGCCAAAGCGCAATGAGGGACGGCAGCCGCTTCTTCAAAAGTCATATTTGACGGTTTGATCGCCATCACAGCTTTTTCAGGCAGGCAGATGTATTCGGCGTAGGCGCCAAAAGCTGTGCCAGTTGAAGCAAAAACCTCATCACCCCGTTTGAAGCGGGTGACATGTTTGCCAGTCGCTTCAACCACTCCGGCCAATTCTACACCCAGTATTTTCTTCCGTGGACCGCTAAATCCCATCGCCAATTTTACCGGTATTTTGAAAGCAGAGGGGAACACAGCCCCTCGGATTCGGGCATCAGCACCATTAGCAGTGGTCGCTTTTATTTTAACTAGCACCTCCTGATCTTTGGGCTTCGGCTTTTTAACGTCGCTGAGTTGAAGCACTTCCGGTGGCCCGTACTGGTCACAAATAACAGCTTTCATTTTGCGGCGTGTTTATTTGAGAGAATGGGAGCAAGTACGAGTCCCGCGCCGATTCCGATTATCAGCGAAGCCAGAAAGATCAGGACAGAAGTTTGGATGAATATTAATCCAACACCCACACCAATCATTGTTGTTCCACCAATGGCCCATGAGCTTTTGTCTGTGGTTTTGTTTGTCGTTTCCATGGCTGTTAATTTTTGGTTTTGTTTATATTGAAATTGAATTTGGTAAGTTGTTATTATATAAATCATTACGAAGAATGATTTTTCACGGTTGCAAGAGCTGGACAATTATCGGTCGGGTTTCTTGAATTCGCTTGTAATCAAGTTTCAAACCCAGCGGGGCATAGACTTTCTGAAAATATTCGTAGATGCCTTTGACGGCTTCGAATGGAATCGCAACTGATTTGCTGGCTGTTGATCCGGCATTGTTGCGAATCGTTGGATCAGCGCCATTGGCCAACAACACCTTCACGATCTCAGTCCGGCAGAAAAAAGCCGCTGTATGCAGTGCTGTGGAACCGTCATTGTTTTTAAAGTTGACATCCGCTCCGGAATCGATCAGTACTTTGGCAATCTCGGTTTGCCCGAAAACAGCAGCAGAAATCAGCGGACTTGAGCCACCTGCAGGCTCTTTTTCATTTAAATCAACGCCATTTTTGATGAGTTGCTTCACCGTTTCCAATTTGCCTGAGATGACGGCTGCATGAATAGTCATTCCTTGTTCCGGTGCGTTGGTTTGTTCAATTGCTGCTGTCGGTTCCGGTTCCGGTTTTTGGATTGGTTGGGTGAATGCTGCACCAAGCATGAAAATGACTAACAAAGCAGTAGTCACGGTTTTTATGTTGAATCTCAGCTGCCGGGTCTGTTGCCACGAATAGATGATCAGGTTGGAGATCGCGAAAGTGAGCGTCGTCAACAGCAAATATTTGGCTACTGCTGACATTTGAATTCTAAGTAAGATTACAGCAACAACACCCAGGACGATGGTGTGAATGATGTACACCGAATACGAACTTTTATTCAACTGGCTCATCAATGGATTGATTTTGTTAAAACGAAACTTGAACAGGTAAATGAGAACATATACAAAACCGAGCATCGAAAGTACTGCTGAAGTGTGCATAACAATGATGTCACAGAACTGTGAGATGAAAAAATGATTTCTCCCGGGAGTAATGATATTGAAGAAAAGATTCAGCGCAAAAACAGTGAACACCGCCAGCGAAACTGAAAGGGAAAGATTGCCAAACAAATTGTATTTCCAGTTTTTCTGAAATGATTCCATTACGTTCAGCTTGTTACACAAAGCTCCCAGCAAAAAGGATGAAAAATACACCAGCAGCCGTTCATTTTGAAAATGAAGAAAGATCGAGTGGGTCCATCCGGTGTGGCCGCTTATTGCCACTAGTGAAGCATAAATGGAAGAAACCAAAAACGTCAAAAGTACGCCAGTTTTCAATGAGATTTTGAGGTCGAATAGTTTGGTTTTTGATAATCCCCAATACACCAATTGAAAGAGGAACAGCACAGGCAAAAACCACAACCAGTTTTGAACAGGGTTGTTGGCAAAGAATGTCAGGTCGCTGCCCACCCGTTGATAAAAATGGAAGTAAGTGTACCACGCTTCTTGTGGCAACCCGCGCGAATATAAAAAGATGGCTTTGTAAGCCGGGATCAGCGTCAAAACGGCAATCACCCAGGGAAGCATGATACGTTTCAGTTTCGACTGGATAAAAGCCCAACCCGATTTCCCTTTTACCGAGTATCTTACAAAATAGCCTGAGATAAAAAAGATGGTGAACATGACAAATAAGTCCAGATACATGCGGATTAGACCGATGTTGTTGTATTTTACAACATCAACGACAATCCAGGAATTCGGAAGTGCGAACTCATAAACCAATCCCGAGTGCAACAGCACCACCAGGAAGATTAAAAATGTCCGAAGGTTGTCTAAAAAATAAATTCGTGATTTCATGACATTGAATTTTTTAAGATTGATTTTTATAAAATTTCTATGCAAACTCAGTTTTGTGGAAACTGAGAACTGCAACAGCAATTTTTCGATCGATTTTCGATAGTGTAAAGTTCTTCCAAACGGTGATGCAGCACTAATCAAGTATGGGGCAAAGAATGTCAGGTTTGGAGAGGGGTTGTAAACTATGACGAATGGATATAAATTATGACTCAAATGATGAATACCAGGTTAAAAATGAAGAAATAAAACAATCTTTGTATCTTGAATAAGAATTCAAAAAAACCGATAAAAACCATGCCTCAACTGCAATCCATATCCAATGATTTTTTAGAGAAAATCACCGGGATTGTCGAGAAGAATCTCTCCAACGAGCAGTTCGGTGTATCCGAGTTGGCAGCGGCCACAAACATGAGCCGCTCCAATTTGCTTCGCAAGGTGAAGAAACTGACTGGTTTGTCGGTGAGCCAGTTTATTCGGCAGGTTCGCTTGAGAAAGGCGATGGAAATTTTGCGTGATGGGAGCCTGAAAGTTTCCGAAATTTCGTGGCAGGTGGGATTCAGTAGCACGTCTTATTTTATCAAGTGCTTTCGCGAGCAGTATGGCTATCCGCCAGGGGACGTCAGCAAGCAGGATTTTACGGAGGAGGAGACTGAGATTGTTGAAAAACCAGGGAAGGGAAAAGCAAGAGTCTTCCTGGTGGCTACGGTCGTGGTTGTGTTGGTTGGTGTACTTTTGGTGCTTCTGAAACCATTCTCAAAAAAAGCTCCGCATGACAAATCCATTGCTGTCTTGCCCTTTAAAAACGATAGCAATGATTCCACTAACATCTATTTTGTCAATGGGTTGATGGAATCTGTTTTGACTAATCTACAAAAAATTAAAGATTTGCGGGTCATTAGCCGGACGTCTGTCGAAAAATACCGCAACTCTTCCAAAACAATTCCGGAGATTGCCAAAGACTTGAACGTTAGCTATTTCATCGAAGGCAGCGGGCAAAAGATTGGCGATCAGGTTTTACTGCACATTCAGTTGATTGAAGCTGCGGACGACAAACATTTGTGGGCAGAAAAATACAACCGGGAGACCAGTGATATTTTCAACCTGCAAGCAGAAATCGCCAAAAGCATTACAGATGAAATTCAGGTCATTCTTACACCTGAAGAGCAGGAGCGTATTGCAAAACCACCCACAGATAATTTGGTTGCGTATGATTATTATTTAAAAGGGCTTGAGCCATTTAATGCGGGGACACGTGAAGGATTGGAAGAAGCCATTCCTTTTTTTGAGAAAGCTCTTGAGCAGGATCCGGAATTTGCGCAGGCTTATGCGAATCTGGCCATTGCCTATTATTTCCTGGATCTTTTTCAGTCTGAAAAAAAATACTCCAGTCGGATTAACAATTATGCGGACAAAGCTTTGTTTTACGATGATAAATTGTCGGCAGCATTGCTGGCCAAAGCCTTCTTTTACATGAGCTCTAACGAGAACAAACTAGCTGAGCCCTATTTGCAAAAGGCACTGCAATATAGCCCGAATTCAGCTTTTGTGATCAATACACTTTCTGACTTTTACGACAGTCGCATCCCGAACACGCGAAAGTACCTGGAGTATGCGTTAAAGGGACTCCAAATTGATGTTGGTTCCAGCGATTCGACCTCGAGGAGCTATCTCTATCTGCATTTGGCCAATGCGCTGATCCAGTCGGGATTTGCAGATGAAGCAGAGAAATACATCAATAAATCGATTGCATACGATCCTTCAAATTTGTTTTCGGCCTATGTGAAGCCCTATATTTTGTATGCCAAAAACAAAGATATGGAAGCGTTGAGAAACGGTTTGCTCGAAGTTCATCAGCGAGATACGACCCGCATTGACATTATCCAGGAAATTGGGAAAGTGTACTATTACTTGCGTGACTATCCAAAATCATACGAATACTACAAAAAGTTTCTGGCCATTAAAAAAGCCCAACAGCTCGATGTATACCGTTTCGAAAACGCCAAGATTGCATTCGTATTGGCAAAAATGGGGCAGAAGCAACAAGCCGATTCCTGCATGAGCGATTACCTTGATTATGCCCAACAAGATCCGTCGGTTTACAAGGATTTGAGTTTGGCCGTGTATTATGCAAATGCAAATGATATTGAGGAGGCTATGGATCATCTGCGAAAATTCTCACAACAAACCAATTTTCATTATTGGACGATCTTGTTTCTCGATCAGGATCCGCTGGTAGATAAGCTCAAGAAACGGCCTGAATTCAAACAGGTTTTTAGAGAAATTGAAAACCGTTTTTGGAAAAATCAACGAGAAATTAAAGCGAATCTGGAGGCGAAAAAGTTACTTTGATTGAATCTAAATTGTTCAATGCATTGCGATTACAACTTAAAATGTTCTTACCTTTGTTTCATCTAAAAACGTTGGATGTTTAAATTTAATTCGGATTTGGTGAAGTAAATAGCCGTTGGCGTCCTGCCAGGGTTATCCCTAAGTTGAACTCAGGCAATATCTGTTTGGGTTACAATCACATACATACAAAAAATAGCAGGCATCGAATAATTTATTCGACTGTGCCTGGTTTTCAACCCAATAAATTTGAACATCATGAATAATGAAAATAATTCCATCCACGAATTCGATATCCCATTAATCTGTGAATATTTTTCAACGATGGAGCGGCAAGGACCCGGCAGTCCTGAAGTAACGATTAAGGCGCTGAGCTTTATCGATAATCTAAGCGAAGTTTCGCGTATCGCGGACATTGGTTGTGGAACTGGCGGGCAAACGATGGTTTTGGCACAACATACGCCTGGAAATGTCACAGGTATTGACCTGTTTCCCACCTTTATCGATCTTTTTAATGCCAGCGCAACCAAGTTGAATCTTCAGAATCGGGTAAAAGGGATCGTTGGTTCGATGGATAACCTCCATTTTCAGAATGATGAACTAGACCTGATTTGGTCGGAGGGTGCCATTTACAACATCGGTTTTGAACGAGGGCTCGATGAATGGCGGAAATTCCTGAAAACCGGCGGATATGTTGCTGTCACAGAAGCATCATGGTTCACCGACGAGAGACCGACTGAGATAGACGAGTTTTGGCAGGATGCATATCCTGAAATAGATACCATTCCTAATAAAGTAGCTCAAATGCAGAGGGCGGGATATATTCCGGTTGCCAATTTTATGTTGCCAGAAAATTGTTGGACAGAACAATTTTATACACGTCAAGTTGAGGCGCAGAAAGTCTTTTTGAAAAAGCATGCGGGCAATAAATCGGCTGAGAGGTTCATCTCCTATCAACGACACGAGTTTCAGCTGTACCAAAAATACA
>DATFMO010000214.1:0-9652 GCA_035266925.1 Sunxiuqinia sp.
AATCGGGAGGTCCAACAGGACAACAGGATTTTAGCCGATTGATAGATGACCTGGTTACCAACCAGGCAAAAACATGGATGTTTAACAGATATATATCGGGTAGTATCTCGAATATCGCAATATTATCTAAAGACAATCAGGGAAGGCCAGCGATAATTAAAGCAGATTATCATTATTCAGGATTTAATGGCAACAGTAAAGGATGGGTGAAAATTCTTTTCAACAATGGATTGCCTGAAGGAATTTATTTCTTTGACTTTCCCAATAATCGCAAAAAACCAAGCAGTAGCGTTGTGGCTTCTTATGCACAAGGAGATTATGGGAAATAATAAGATGAAAACAATAAAACCAACATTACAATGGGGACTTTCGCTCATTTGGCTATTACGAGTAAAATTTACTCGATGGTTATGGAAAGGCATCCATTACAGTCTGATAACATATAAAACTGATTACTACTTATTGGGAATATGCCGAAAAGCCAATTCAATTCTGAAGTAGGCGCTAATAAAAACTTCATTCACATGAAAAAAATTAGAAGACTTTTGGTTATTATCGGGGCTGCATTTATCCTGTCGAGCTGTGCAGCCGTGCAATCTCCATTGCTTGGAACGATCTATTCCGACGTTAAAGCTCCTATAACAGCGACGAGCAATTCAAATTCATCGAAGGTTGGTACAGCTGAGGCTACATCAATATTGGGCCTTGTTGCGCAAGGTGATGCAAGTATCGATGCGGCAGCCAAATCTGCTGGAATTACGAAAATTCATCATGTAGATTACCACTCAACGAACATTTTAGGCGTATATGCAACTTTCACAACGATAGTATATGGTGAATAATTTCTTTGGAGGGCGCTTTTAAGGCGCCCTTTTTTTATATTTATTCAGTCGGTTTTTATGGATTTTTTGCAGGTGAACGCAATATTAAATCTCGTGTAAAGGAGGGCTCCTAATTTCATATCTAAGTCAAAAAAAGATAATTTTGTGCGGCAAATTGCAACGTATTAAAAACGATTATAAATTATGGCTGACGTACAAAAGACTTTTTTGATGATCCTTGACGGATGGGGACTTGGCGATGGTTCAAAACGGGACATCGTTTCAACTGCTCCAACACCATTCATCGATTCTTTGATGGAAGAGTATCCAAATTCTCAATTATTAACTTCTGGTGAAAATGTTGGTTTGCCCGACGGGCAAATGGGGAACTCTGAGGTTGGTCACCTGAATATTGGTGCGGGACGTGTACTTTACCAGGACATGGTGAAAATCACGAAATCGATCAAGGACAAATCAATGTGGGAAAATCCACAACTTGTAAAAGCATACAATTACGCCAAAGACAACAATAAAAAAGTACACCTGATTGGGTTGATCGGCTCTGGAGGAGTGCATGCATTGAGTACACACATGGTTGCCCTTTGCCAAATGGCAACAGACATGGGATTGAGCGATGTCTTCGTTCACGGTTTGACTGACGGTCGTGATACTGATCCACGTTCCGGTTATGGTTTCCTGGAAACGGACATCGAAGCATTAAAAGCAACCAATGGTAAGTTTGCTTCAATTATTGGTCGCTACTACGGAATGGATCGTGATAAAAACTATGATCGTTTGAAATTAGCTTACGATTTGTACACTGAAGGAAAAGGTGAAAAATCAACCGATCTGTTGGCTACGATCAAATCATTCTACGATCAGGAAATCACCGATGAGTTCATGAAGCCAATCGCCATGGTGAATGAAGACGGAAGTCCGGTGGCCACCATCGAAGAAGGTGATGTGGTGATCTGCTATAACTTCCGAACTGACCGTTTACGCCAAACAACAATTGCTTTTACTCAGGAAGATTTGCCTGATTATGGGATGAAAACGATGGATTTGGAATGGTATACCATGACCAATTACAAGGCAGATTTTAAAGGAGTCAACGTCATTTTTGAAAAACAAAACCCACGGAACACCATGGGCGAAGTTGTTTCTGATGCTGGATTGAAGCAAATCCGCATTGCTGAAACGGAGAAATACGCCCACGTAACGTTCTTTTTCAGTGGTGGCCGTGAGGAAGAATTCGAAGGCGAAAGCCGGATTCTGATCCAGTCGCCAAGGGTTCCGACTTACGATCTTCAGCCAGAAATGTCTGCTCCAAAAATTAAGGATGCCATCATTCCTGAATTGCAGAAAGGCGAAGTTGACTTTGTTTGTCTGAACTTTGCAAACGGTGACATGGTTGGTCACACCGGTGACTATGACGCTATCTTAAAAGCTGTTTCTGCCGTTGATTCATGTGCCAAAGAAGTAGTTGTGGCAGCTCGTGCCAACAACTACAATGTGTTGATCATTGCTGACCACGGAAATGCAGATAATGCAGTTAACCCGGATGGTTCGCCAAACACGGCACACTCATTGAACCCAGTACCATGTATCTATGTGAGCAACGACAAGAATCTGAAAATCAACAACGGTATTTTGGCTGATGTTGCGCCAACCTTGTTGTCAGAAATGGGATTGAAAATTCCATCTGAAATGACCGGTAAAATATTAATTGAGCGATAGAAAATATTTGAACCATTCCCGCGCAGGCGGGAATCTCTTTATAAAATGGAGATTCCTGCCTTCGCAGGAATGTTTGCTTTTAGTGCATCATGTTAGAAATAGGTAAAACCATCGTTAGTTTCGACATCCTTGAGGAGCATTTCCTGTGCGATTTGGCCAAGTGCAAAGGTGCCTGTTGTGTGGAAGGTGATTCTGGTGCACCGTTGACCAAGGAGGAGGCGGTGATCCTGGAAGAAATTTACCCGTTGGTTGAGCCTTATATAACGCAGGAGGGCAAAATGGTGGTGGCACATCAGGGAACTTCGATGATTGATTCTGATGGCGATTTGGTGACTCCGTTGGTGAATAACCGGGAATGCGCCTTTACTTACAAAGATGAACGAGGCATCGTGAAATGCGGAATTGAACGTGCTTTCCTGGATGGAAAAATTAATTTCAGAAAACCGATTTCCTGTGCGTTGTTTCCGATTCGCATCACGGAATACCAGCGTTTTGATGCCGTCAATTACCAGCAATTGAAAATTTGCAAACCAGGCCGCGAATGTGGTCGTGGTCAACAACTTCCGCTATATCAATTTTTAAAAGAACCACTTATCCGCAAATATGGCAAAGAGTGGTATGAGCAGTTGACCTATGCTGCAGAGCAAAAGCCTTGGGAAAAGTAACTGTTTCAAGCTACTATCTCAATCCGGTTGTCTTCGGGATCTAAAATGGCCGATTTGTAAAGACCATCCCCCGTTGTCCGGGGCTCGCTTACAACCTGAAAGCCATCTTTCCGGAGCTGCTCTGTCATTTCATTCACCTTCTGTCTGGAGCCAACACTAATTCCGAAATGGATGATTCCGCTAAATTCCTTTTGAGGATTATTTTTGGATTTAGCAATCCCCGGCATCTGCATCAGTTCAAGGGAGCAATCACCACTGAATGTGATCATGTACGATTGAAAATCTTTTGTATGATTGAAATAAGCTTCTCCTGAACTGGCATCAAAATAGTGGATGTAAAAATTCCGCATACCTTCTAAATCATAGGTCCAGATGGCAACATGTGAAATTCGCATGGGTAATTAAAATTAGTTGGTTAATAATTCTTTGCTGGCATTCCATTCATGAAAAAACTGGGTTAAGAAATCTTCCATAAAATGGTGTCGTTCTTCAGCAATTTGACGACCTGAAGATGTATTCATCCGATCCTTCAATAACAACAATTTTTCATAAAAATGGTTAATTGTTGGTGCTGTTGATTTTTGGTAATCTGAAAAACTGTCATGCATCTCCGGTTTTACAGCCGGGTCATAAATCAATCGATTTTTACGGCCTCCGTACGCAAATGTTCTGGCAATACCAATCGCTCCAATCGCATCCAGCCGGTCGGCATCCTGCACTACTTGTGCCTCCAGGCTACTTGGGTTTGTTTTTACACCAGCCCCTTTAAAAGAGACTTCCTCAATAATCGTCAAAATACGTTGCCTGGCTATTGGTTCCACATCAATTTCATTCATCCAGCGAGCGGCTTGTTTGGGCTCGTTGTCACTTTTCGATGAAAGTTTCCAGTCATCCAAATCGTGCAACAGTGCGGCCATTTCCACTAAAAACAAATCAGCTTTTTCCTCTTCTGCCAATTGTTTGGCCAATTGCCACACCCTGTATATGTGCCACCAGTCGTGACCGCTACTTTCGCCTTTAAAATGTTTATGGATAAAATCGATTGTATTTTGGATATGATTTTCTCTTTTCATAATGGCAAAAAGTTTTTCACTCCGCAGAATGCCGCGATTGTCAACCGTTTTCTTTGGCAGACTAAAGCTACGCAATTATGCTGGAAGCATGGTTATTTCATCGGCGAATAAAAATTAATATTCGCTAAAAAGCTAAAAAATATTTTTTTGAAAATACGTTAGCATGATTTTTGAATCTGGAGATTCCGCTTCGGGGAACGAATGTGTTTTAAATTAGCTAAAAAAATCGGCTAGTTATCAGGGAATTCACTAATTTTGCCAAACATTTTAAACTGTTTCCTTGATAGATAATCGGTTGCAGAAAGGGAATGAAAAAATGAGTGAAAAGAGAAAGTTAACGATACCTGCCATGCTTCAAGCAAGTTTCAAAAAGTATGGGGAACGTAATTCGCTTTGTTTTGTTGGCGAAGAAGAAAAACCGTATCGCCAACTGAAACTTGAAGTGGAAGCACTTGCCAACCACCTGCGTGGCGAGGGAATTACCAAAGGGAGTAAAGTTGCCATTTTGAGCACCAACATGCCAAACTGGGCTGTTGCCTATTTTGCATTGGGATCAATTGGCGCCGTAACTGTTCCGATTTTGCCTGATTTCCATCCTTCAGAAATACAAAATATTTTACGGCATGCCGAAGTTGAAGCAATTTTCGTTTCCGAGAATTTGCGTTCTAAAATTGAAGGATATCTGTCGGCGGAGATCATTCCAATTGAATTTGTTCATGCCCATGCCAATACCTACGTCAAGGGAAGTTTTCAGTATGAAAATGTTTCTGAGGATCATTTGATGTCTATTATTTATACCTCGGGGACAACCGGAAAATCAAAAGGAGTGATGCTGAGCCATAAAAACATTGTTTGGACAGCTCAACAAAGTCGGTCGTTGCAGTACATCGTCCCCGAAGATCGCTTTTTGTCGGTATTGCCGTTATCCCACACGTTTGAAAATACCTTGTCACTGATTTTACCGATTATGAATGGCGCTTCTGTCCATTATTTACAAAAGCCACCAACAGCTTCTGTATTGCTACCAGCGTTGAAAATAGTGAAACCAACCATTATGTTGGTTGTGCCGTTGATCATTGAAAAAATATACAAAGGCAGAATATTGCCTCAGATCAATGGGAAAACCATCACCCGAAAGCTTTATCAACACCGCTTTTTTCAAAAAGTGCTCAACCGGATAGCAGGTAAGAAACTGTATGAAACCTTTGGCGGTGAACTGAAGTTTTTCGGCATCGGAGGCGCCAAGTTGGACGACCAGGTCGAGCGTTTCCTGATGGATGCCAAATTTCCTATTGCCATTGGGTATGGTTTGACGGAAACTTCGCCTCTGTTGGCTGGAGCGGTTGGTAATAACGTCCGCTATTTATCTACCGGAATTCCGATGAACGGTGTAAAACTGCGGATTGCCAATGCCGACCCGGAATCCGGTGAGGGAGAGATTCAAGCCAAAGGTGAGAATGTGATGAAAGGCTATTATAAGGAACCAGAACTTACGAAGGATGTCTTTACAAAAGATGGCTGGTTTCGAACTGGTGATTTAGGGAAGTTTGATAAATCCGGCTTTCTTTATATCAAAGGGCGCATCAAAAATATGATTGTTGGTGCCAGTGGTGAAAACATTTATCCTGAGGAAATTGAATCGGTAATCAATCGCATGGAATATGTGCTGGAATCATTAGTTGTTGAGAAAAAAGGACGTTTGGTGGCCATGGTTCATCTAAATATGGAAGAGATCGAGCAACGTGTAAAACAACTGAAAGAAGAAGCTGTAAGCAAGGTGAATAGCCGGATTGACGAAATCCTGAAAGAGATTCAGCAGAAAGTCAATTCTGAGGTGAATAAATTTTCACGAGTCCAACAGGTTGTTTTGCAGCCGGTTCCTTTTGAAAAAACACCAACCCATAAGATTAAGCGATTTTTGTATTACTAATAAAAGACCGTCCCCGGCTGCAGCAGCCGGGGACGGTCTTTTATTAGATAGTTTTAGATGATTTAACGCCAAATGAATTAGTTGGAGCAATCGACATCATTGCCGCTGGAATCCCAGCAATGCCAATCCGTATCGCCAAAGAAATCTTCAGATTTAACATGTCCTGAATAATCTGTACTATTCCATTCAATAAATGCGTCGATGAAAGCCTGCGCCTGTTGACTGTAATGATGCGTGGTCACGTAAGTGTCGAACGTGCTGTCCTGCGTCCCGTAAATCAGGTAACTACCATGGGGATCCAATGGATTTCCCTGGTCATCCGTTTCCCGAACATAGGTGTACTTAATTTCGCCAACATCATTGGTCGCCTTCTCCCAATCAATTTGTACCGCTTTGTCAGGGTGGTCCGGACTTTGGTACAATAGCCATTGTCCGCTGGTACTGTTCGGGTCTGAAGTGCCTTCAAACCAAAGGAAGTCGCTAAAAGCGTTGGTTCCGGTTTTTGAAATATACATTTTCCAATGAATTTGGTTTGCGGACAGATGTTCTCCAACTAAACGAGCTGTGTACTGACCGTTAAACCCGTCAACAGTGAATGTCCACTCCCAGGTGTTATCATTGATTTTCGTTGGATTTTGGCTGAACGAAGCTTTAAACGCAGCAATAGGCACGGCAAAAGTAGTTCCGATAAGCGAACTCCAAAAGCCGACAGAGGTGGCAGAATATAAGAAATTAGCCTTGGAGGATGAAGCGGCTTGATTGGCCACAGATTTAGTTTGAGTCGCAAATTGACCAAACCCGGGCACCATTGTTTCATAAGGTGGGATGGTTGGTGCTTTGCTTGTGTTTTCTTTCTGGCAGGACACAAAAAATAGAGCTGCTAAAAAAATCGCGAAGAATTGGGTTAATTTAATTTTCATGACAGATTATGATTGGTTAAAAAACAAGATTTATCAAACATCCATAAGTTGAACTTATGGTAAAAGAACCAATCTACGCGGAGCAATATGTCTTCAAAGGTAAGGAATATTTCCATCCATCGCAATCGGTTTGTTAATTGAATTTTACACCGGCTGCATACTATTTAGCACTTCTTTGAAATGCTGGTATTCAGGTAATTTTACTACTTTGTGATCATTCTGTGATAAACACAATCTATCTTTCACCTGTTTCTTTGAAAAAACACTATGGAAAAAGCCTTAATCATTGAGGATGACAAAGATATATCCGAACTGATATCCATTCATCTATCGGATATGAACATGGAAGTGGACAAAGCTTTTGATGGCAAGGATGGGCTGATGAAAGCCCTGAACAACAAGTACCGGTTTATTTTGCTGGATATCCGCCTGCCATTGCTGGACGGCTTTGAAGTTTGCAAGCGTCTGCGGATGGAAAAAAACAATACACCGGTGTTGATGATCACTTCCAAGTCCGAAGAAATAGACAAGGTCCTTGGACTTGAAATCGGGGCCGATGACTACATCTCAAAACCATTTGGTATTCGGGAACTGTTGGCACGGGTTAAAGCCGTGTTAAGACGCACCGAACGCTACGCACAGGCTAGTGGTGACGAAGAAATTGAACTACGATACGATCAGCTATACATCAATGTGGGTATGCGGATCGTGGAGTTGGATGGTGAACGAATTGAGTTGTCACCCAAAGAATTTGACCTGTTGGTGCATTTGGCTTCCAATCCCGGGAAAACCTATTCGCGCATGCAATTGCTCGATAAGGTTTGGGGCTACGAATTTGAAGGGTTTGAACACACGGTGAATTCGCACATCAACCGGTTACGCTCAAAAATTGAAAAAGACATGAGCCAGCCGGAATACATTTTAACCACCTGGGGGGTGGGCTATAAATTTAGGGAAGTTTGATGGAAAGGAGAGCGAGATGCAATTAGTGAAACCAAAGATTTTTAACCGGCTGTACCTCCAGGTTTCAGCCATTTTCCTGCTGGTGTTGATTATCTTCACCGCAATTACCTTGTACATTTCAGTGCAGGCAGCACGCAATTATTCAGTTGAAGTGAACCAACGGCTCAACCGCGATTTGGCGCAAAACACGGCTGACATGATCAAGCCGTATATCAAGAATGGCAAGATTAGTGACGAAGCCATTGCCGATATCATGCACTCTATGATGGTGATCAATCCTATTGTAGAGGTGTATATCCTGGATACCGACGGAAACATTTTGAAGTATGTGGCACCGAAAAAGGTTGTCAAGCTGGATCATGTCCGGTTGGCGCCAATCAAGAAATACCTGGATGATCCGGAGCATCGCATTGTTTATGGCGACGATCCCCGGACCCCGGGCGAACACAAAATCTTTTCGGCGACTGAGGTTACAGAAAACGGCAAATTGACCAACTACATTTACATTGTGCTGGCCAGCCAGGTCTATGTGTCGGCGGCCCAAACCGTTTTGGGAAGTTATATTCTGGGGCTGTCTATTCGTTCGGTCATCGTTATTTTGATCATTTCAGCCTTGGTTGGTTTGCTGGCTATTTGGTTTATCACCCGAAAACTAAATCCCATTATCAAAGGAATCAACGAGTTCCGAGAAGGGCACTTGGATACCCGAATCAATGTGAAATCCGAAGGGGAGTTGGATCGAATTGGATTGGTATTCAATGAAATGGCTGACCAGATCGAGCAGAATATTCAGGAATTGAAGGGGGTGGATAATTTACGTCGCGAGCTGATTAGCAATGTATCGCATGATTTACGAACGCCGGTGGCATCCATCCAGGGCTATGCTGAAACTCTGATGTTGAAGAAGGACACCATTCAACCCAAAGAGCGGGAAAAATACCTGCAGATTATTTTCAACAGTTGTGGGCGATTAAAGAAATTGGTGGAAGACCTTTTTGAGCTGTCCAAACTACAGGCACAGCAGGTCAAGCCAAATGCTGAACCATTTTCAATTGCCGAACTGGTGTATGATATTGCCAACAAATACCGCATCATTTCGCAAAAGAAAGGCATCAGTGTGAATACCGTTGTTGCTAAAGATGTACCGCTGGTTAGGGCTGATATTTCCATGATTGACCGGGTGCTGCAGAACCTGATTGACAATGCAGTGAAATATTGTGAAGAAGGAGATACCATCAATATTGAAATTGATACGAAAGGACCGGGCAAAGTAGAGGTTCGTGTGGCTGATTCCGGGCAGGGCATCAAGCAGGAAGATTTGAGCAATGTTTTTCAACGTTACTACAAAGGCCGGAATGATCAGCAAAGCACTGGATTGGGGCTGGCTATCGTCAAAAAAATTATTGAACTGCACAATTCAAGCATAGAAGTATTCAGCCAATTGGGGAAAGGCACGACTTTTGTTTTTGATCTACCAGTTGCTTCGATCAACTAATACTTGATGAAACATTGAACGATTCGTGATAATGTTGTGACATCTTTC
>DATFMO010000215.1:0-2054 GCA_035266925.1 Sunxiuqinia sp.
TCAGAGACTAAGGGCTTCATTGTCACCCGGGCTTCACACAAAACCGTTACCAGCGATGCATGCCGGGATAGAAAACTGCCGACGATACGGCAGGCTGACTCTAAGGCCAGCAGTAAAACGGGCGACTTTCAGGTCGCACCCACTGAATTCTCTGGTTCGGCGATTTTTGCCGTTTGGTTAATAAATGAATATAAACCTCCATCTTTCATTTCTACTTTCTATCAATGTTGCTAAGTTGGCCGTCAATGAATACAACCAAGCCATAACCGTCCGAGCCCTTTATCTACAGCTTGACGGAGTTCTGAATCTGCTTCGGGGGCAATTTGAACACCCCATCCTAAAAGAATAGGGTTCATGCCAAAATCAACTGGATCGTCTCGCTCTGGATCAATAACTACAGGATCACTTTCGATGGGATATGCTTCACCATTGCATACCACAGGACGAGTAAGCAATGCATACCGTAGATTCATTAACAATGACCAGCCTAATGAGGCTTTTGTTCCTTTAGGATACCCGGTATTTGGGCCACCAATATCGACCATTTTTTCTTTGTTGGTCAATGTTTCTTTAATTATACGGCCAAAACTATGAGCTATGGTATCCGCAACTTGAATTCCAACACAAGTACGAGAATCTTCACAGCCATAAATTTTACAACCTTTTAAAGAGTGGAACAGGGCATGTAAACGGTCTGCTTCTGTTAATGATGGAAATATTTCTTCGTCAAAATGAACAGATAATGAATCTGGCTTAATTGCATTACGAACAAGGACAGATTGAAGTGCTTGGAGGGTTTGTCTGCCCAAATGTTGGCGAGAAAATGGACCAAAGAAAACAGCAATTTTTGATTTGCGACTTGCAAGTGTAAGTAGGTTGCCTCTGGCTTTTTGCATTGATTCGTTTACATCCATTCGTGCACTACTTTTGAATTCATCTTGAGGCGGGTTTAAACCAGCTTTTTGTAAAGCCTCTGTTACGTCCTGATCGAAATTTGCATCAGTGAAAATGAACGCAGTGACCACAATGCCAACGGAATCGTGTATGCTTTCATCAATGTAACAATGTTTAAATGTATTCATAGTCAATTTTATGTACGCCGAACTTTTTTGTTATGCTGCTCGGGTACAGCTGTAATTATCATCTTTAAGAAGTTTTCGGCAGCATCAACAATTGGTTGAACTTGCCGCCTCCGCAAATGGGCCTGCTTGGACTATGGAGTTTAAACAACCTCCGGATTTTCCAAAAACTACTGAGAGTTGACCAAACCCCTTAAATTTCTTTTTAACAGTTGCTGCCGGGACCATGAGAAACATTGTTTTTCAAATGTAGGAAAAATACGGTTAAATTCATTTAAATTTCCCCAAGAAAGGCACAACACCCTTATTGGCAACAACCTGGCAAATTACACGCAAATTCCGTCATAACATACCGTGTTACAATGCGCCAATAGAAATTTTAACGGAAAAACGTCTCCCCTTTTGGGCTTCAATTTTTCTCTTTCTGCCTGAATATTTTCAAGGTGGATAAGTTTCTTTCCGCACTCAGGGCATATTTCCGGATGATCGTCGCCTTGTTTTTCACAAAATTCCTGCCAGGTAAGAAATCCCCTCTCCTCAACCGGCAATTGGCCAAAAATCACGACCAGCATCTTTCCACAGTTGAGCAAACTCCAACTCTATATAACTCAGCATATTGGTGACGACAGTGGATATTATGCGGTTAACAGCCGTGACAATTCGTTGAAATTGTCAATAACTGCATCAGGCGCTGCAAGACGAATATCTTGTCCATGATTATACCCATAGCTGACTGCAACTACTGGGAAACCAGCAGCACGTGCCGCTTTGACATCATTGAGTGAATCTCCAACCATCAAGCAGTTATCCGGCTTAATACCGAAATGCTGTGCGGCATGAAGAAGAGGTAACGGACTAGGTTTTTTTTCGTTCAGAGTGTCGCCACTTATTACCAGTCCAAATAGTTCATCAATCTTTAATGATTTGAGTAAAGGAAGAGTGAAAGATTCAGCTTTATTGGTCACACATGCCAGT
>DATFMO010000216.1:0-2538 GCA_035266925.1 Sunxiuqinia sp.
GGCTATCCAGCGGCACGCTATTGCCCGCCAAATCAACAGCCCGAATGCGTACCCGGTAATCACGGCCAAACCGTAATTTTGGCAAGGTGCCCGGTACACTTTTAGACTGGGCATTTATCTTGAAATCCAAATCCGGATCGAATGCGTATTTTTTGGCTTCCGCGGCCTTATCCTTATTGACAAAATCGCGCTTCACATCATCTTTATTTTGGGGCTGGTAATCTTCGGCCTCGTTGATGGCGTAACCCGGTTTGCGCACTGACAAACTCCAGCCTTCCCAGCGTGCCAGCGTTTCCGATACAAACACATCGTCGGGGTTCTCCGGATTTTCAGCAATCCCTAGCTGAATGAATCCTTCATCCGGATCGATACCATCAATTGGATGTGGATTGTTTTGCTCGTCAAACCAAGTGTACTCATCTTTTCGCTGATGCAGGGAAAACCATTTTTCAGGATCATCTTCATAGGCAATGTCCATTTGGTAGGCTTGAATCACATCGTCAGAATATAAAATCTTTGTCGGCTCTTTCACTTTAATTTGAACCATCTGAGGCGTCACACCCTGAATCTTTGGCTTGGGCTGAATTTGCATCAAATTGGGTGATGCCGATACAAAATTCTGCTTCAGTTGAATGTTCGTTTCGATCCGCTTGAATAAGTGCTCGGCCATCCCGTTTTTGGTCACCGCGATGCCTGCCGACCGCATAAACGGCAATCCTTCATCTTCGGGCGGCTCCACGTCTTCCAACTCTTTAGTTCGCAAATTCCGGCTGAGCGCCAACTCCGACCGGATAGCATAAAAACGGGCAATCTGGTGCACCTTGTTTTCCGTCATGTTGGTGGTTTTCAGAGCTGCTCCATCGGCGTCAACCTGGATCACTGAAAACTCATCCGTATTTATTTTGACGAATCCCTGCTTGAAAATCGAGTCTGTCTTATCGCCAATATAAAACCCGGAATTAGTAATCTCATAGGCCGTTGTTGGTGTGGAAACGGTTGTTCCTTCTTCATCGAAAACCAAGCCGTCAGGCACTAATTGAATGGTTCCTTTATTGGGAATGGACGAATCATATGGGATGTTGAAATCAAGCACCAACGCCAACTTCCGCATGATTTGCGGATAACTGTTCACCGTGGCTAAAATATCGTGAAACTCAAACGAAGGCTTTTCGATCTTCAGATTGAATGTTGGTTTTTGCCGCTCCAACTGGTGAAATTGCCTCAACTGGTGAAAATCCGTCTTCGGATTCATCTGTTTGGCAAAAGGTGTAAATCGTTTTTGTTGCTGAAACACCCCCCGAAAAGTCCGGGTGTTCTGTTGCTTTTGCTGCCGAATAATCATTGATGATGACCGAATCTGCACATTTCGCTTTGGTTGAACAGCTTCCTGCACGATTTTCGGATCCAGCTTGATGGGCGAAATGGCCCCCAGGTTTGTTTCATCCACAAACTTATCAGGTGTCACTTTCACCTTTGGATCAACAGTGGCTTCCTGTCGATACGACTTCAAAATAAAATCCTGAATGTGCTTCACCGGAAACGAATAAATTTGCTTTTTCGACAAATCTTCTTCTTTAAAATCATCCACTTTGATGTCTTCATGAAGAATGTTCCCAAACAAGTCAACATCAATTTTGTCGGCCATCAAACTGGGATCCAGCACCGTTCCGTTTTGTAACCGAAACTTAAAATCAGCATCCAAAATTTTCTGCGGCCAGGCCATGATATCCTCAAACGTTCCCAATGTGGTATCCTTGGGAGTACTGAGTTTGATGGAAGCAAACACCGACAATTTCAGCGTGTCCTTTCCGTCAACCGTAGTTCGTTGGTGAGGAAGTGCGGTAAAAATGATTTCTTGTGGCATATCGTATTCTTTTCTGAATTCAACTTAAAACTAACTCGCAAAGGCCAGGCAGTATTCCTGCCAATCGTCCTGGTCAATCATCTCAGCAAACTTCGGATCTGCATCAGCTCCTTTTAGTTCACGACGAACAGTGACCGAAACCGTTTTGCTAAAGAATAGCACTTCAACCTTCACTTTCAGCGTAGCAACACCTTCCAGTTTTTCAACTTTGTCACCTGTAAAAACAGCTGTAAAAGCCAGGTAGAATTCCAGGGAAACCGTGATTAGCCCGAGCACAGACAGATGCCCATTGATGCGCAGGTAGCCAGTCAGTGTCGATTCGGCAATCTCTTCTGTCTCACCTTTAATGGTTTTCTCTACCAACTCCATTTTGTAGTAGAAGCCACCCATCACAGAAACGCCACCCGAAGCCACGCCCACATTTAACGACATGGCCGCACCAAACTCAAAAGCAGCTTCAATAGAATGCAAGCCTTTCAAAGTGGTGACCAACATGAAAAAACCACCACCGCCAAAACAGGAAATGGTGAGCAGGAACGGGTTTTCGCGTTTGCAGAAATTGAAAGCAATCAACAGCGGAGCCCCGGTAAAAGGCAAAGTGACACTGGCTCCGAGGCTGATGTTAGTGATCATACAAATCCCCACTTCAACGTTGGGAATGCTAATATCGAAAC
>DATFMO010000217.1:0-10909 GCA_035266925.1 Sunxiuqinia sp.
TAAACGTCAATTCCCATTTACGGCCAAGTGAATTAACCAACATGGTTCGTTCTGTTTCTGTTTTTCCAACGGTGTAAAGCAATGTTTGTCCACCTTGTACAAAGGTCAGGAAAACAAACAGGGAGCCGAGTAGTGAGACAAGTACCCACCAATATTCTTGCAAAGCTAAATGAGATAAACTTCCAAACATTACTTGTTCCCTCCATCCATTTTAGGTCCGATTTTAATTTGCCGGAACATGATTTTAAGTTCTGCAATCAGCAACAGGGTGAAGATGACAAAGAACATCCAGAACGTCACCTGAACGGTGCTGCTACTTATTTTAGTGACGGCCGCCATCGTTGGCATCAAGTCTTGAATCACCCATGGTTGGCGACCAACTTCGGCTACAATCCAACCAGCCTGCTGAGCAATATAAGCCAATGGAATTGTCCAAATAGCCAATCGCAAAAAGCCCTTTTTTTTCACCAGCTTGCCACGGATGACAAAGAGGAATGCCAGGAAGAAAAACAAGATAAAATAGAATCCCAGGATGACCATCGTGTGAAAACTATAAAACGTTAGCGGCACGTTCGGGATTAAAAAGTTAGGATCAGAGATGTAGCCATACCCAAAATATTTAAAGTAGTTTTTTTGAAAATCCGGACTCATGAATTCCGTCTTCAATTGACTGGCCAATTCAGTATTGCCACTCTTTTTCGCGTCTTTAAATTCCCTGAGTTTGGCGATGGCCACCCTGCCCCGTTTCATTTTCTCTTCGGACGACATAATGCCATATTTAGCATTTCCGTACACCAAATCATTAACACCGGGAACAAATGCATTCCAGTTCAGGTAAGCCAGGTAGGACAAAATATTTGGAATTTCAATCTTCATATTCATGTCCATCAGGTTTTCATTTGACGGGTCAGTATTCGTCGTCGACATGAAACCCAGTGCAATCAAACCAGCTCCTTCGCTACCATTGTACAAACCTTCAAACGAGGCGAATTTCATCGGTTGTTCATGAGCTACCCCCCGGGCCGAACTGTCGCCGGTAAAGGCTACATAAATTGAGGCCACAAAGCCAAAGATTGCAGCAACAGCAATACTTTTCCGGGCAAATGCCAAATGGCGACCTTTCAAAATAAACCAGGCCGAAATCCCAATGATGAAAATGGCGGCTAACACGAAGCCGGAAGATGTTGTGTGCAAAAACTTGAAAACAGCTACCTTGGAAAACAACACATCCCAGAAACTGACCATTTCATTGCGGGCGGTGTCCGGATTAAACTGCATGCCAACCGGATATTGCATCCACGCGTTGGCCACCAGGATCCAGAGCGCCGACAAATTGGCACCAATCGCCGTCAGCCAGGTAGCAGCAAGGTGTGTCTTTTTACTCACCTTCTTCCATCCGAAAAACATGATGGCAATGAAGGTCGACTCCATGAAAAAGGCAAAAATCCCCTCAATGGCTAGCGGTGCTCCAAAGATATCGCCGACAAACCAGGAGTAATTCGACCAGTTGGTTCCAAACTCAAACTCCAAAATAATACCGGTGGCAACACCGATCGCAAAGTTGATTCCGAAAAGGACCATCCAAAACTTGGTGACCTTTTTCCAATCCTCGTTCCCTGTTTTAACATACAGCGTTTCCATGATGGCGATCAAGATCCCCAAGCCCAATGTCAACGGAACAAAAATCCAGTGATACATGGCCGTAAGTGCGAACTGCGCTCGTGACCAATTAACTAAAGTAAAGTCAATAGCATCTAACATTCATTATTGATTTTTTGGTTCTACTAATTTCTCAAGCACATAATTCCCGCGTTCCTGATCGGTTTTAAAATTTGTTTTTAGAAAATCCGGGAAAAAGAAAAATCGAAGGATAAAAAACAGAATGAACAACTTGATTAAAATGACGATCCACACCTGTTTTCCCCATGAGCTCATATTACGAAAGCCATTATAATAAAAATCCCATACCTGAAAAAAAACTTCACTCACCTTCCTCATTTCAACTATTTTGTTCAGTATAAATATAATCGAATTGAATTAATAAAATTCAAAAACAACCACAATTTCATATTGTTGACACCAATTTAAACAAAATGGATTAACGATTTTAATATCTGTTTATCGTTAAATCTACAACTAATTGAAAGTAATAAATTTATAAGAAATGAATTAAAAATACTAATCGCCTATTTTTGTATCAGACTTTTGCTCACTATTGAAATTGCATAATAGTCAAAACTCCATTAACGGCCTGAATTTCTTTTCAATGAACTTTTTTTTGCAACCTTTGCATTTTCTCAATTTTTAATCTCGAAAAGTAAAATCAACACCAAAACAGCCAAAAATTGAAGAATGAACCTGTAAAATGTGTCCATTGTGGAGATGATTGCGGACCATCACCTGTGATCTGGAATGATAAGCCATTTTGCTGTCAGGGTTGTCAAACGGTCTACCAACTTTTAAACGACAACCAGATGGACAACTATTACCAATTGGAAACGGCCCCGGGTGTCAAACTGAAATTGGAACAGATTCCAGGCGAAGAAAAATATGCCTACCTTGATCTGGAGGAGATAAAAAAGAAGCTGCTGGATTTCTCGGATGCTGGTGTTTCAAAAATTCGCTTTTTCATTCCAACTATTCATTGTGCCTCGTGCATTTGGCTTCTTGAAAACCTACACACCTTGCATTCCGCCGTCATTCAATCGTCGGTCAATTTCCCAAAAAAAGAAGTCAGCATCACCTTTCGGGAAGAAGAAATTTCGCTGCGCCAGCTGGTTGAACTTCTGGCTTCCATTCACTATTTACCAGAAATAAACACCAAGGATCAATCCGCAAACGGGGAAACAAAAAACAGTAGGACATTGCTTTTAAAAATCGGGATTGCGGGCTTCAGTTTTATGAATGCTATGCTTTACCATTTCCCACAATATTTGCCTGGCAGTGAATTCCTGGAAGCCAATTTAAAGCTGGTATTTGGTTGGTTGAGTTTTTTGCTGAGCCTTCCCGTCTTGTTGTATTGCGCCAACGACTACTTTTTGTCAGCCTTCAAAAGTCTACGAAAAAAGATCGTCAGCATCGATCTGCCGATTGCATTGGGATTGATCACACTGTTCATTCAAAGCTCCATTGAGTTGATGAGCAACCAAGGAATTGGCTATTTCGATTCGCTCACCGGCCTTGTTTTCTTCTTGTTAATTGGTAAATGGTATCAAAGCAAAACTTACGAAGCACTCACCTTTGAACGTGACTACAAATCCTACTTCCCGGTAGCTGTTACTAAAGTCACCGACAATGGCAACGAAACTATTCCCATGGAAAAGCTCAAAGCCGGCGATCGTATTTTGGTTCGTAACCAGGAGTTGATACCAGCTGACTCAACCCTGGGAAAAGGGAATGCCAGCATTGACTACAGCTTTGTAACTGGTGAATCCATCCCGGTCGCCAGAAACATCGGTGATTTTGTATTCGCCGGTGGCCGCCAACTGGGAAGCGCCATTGAGCTATTGGTGCAAAAAGAAGTGGAACAAAGCTACCTCACCCAACTCTGGAACCAGGATCATTCCGAAGACGACAGCAAGGCGATGTCGGGTTTGATCAATAAAGTCAGTCAATATTTCACACTGGCTATCATTTCAATTGCTTTACTGGCTTACATTTTCTGGCACTTCACAGATCCCGGCAAAGCAATTTTCGCTTTTACTTCAGTGTTAATTATTGCCTGCCCGTGCGCCCTGGCTTTAACCATTCCATTCACGTTTGGCAGCACCATACGGCAATTTGGCAGACGTGGTTTTTACCTGAAAAACACCGATGTGATTGAACGTCTGCATAATATAAAAACGGTGGTATTCGATAAAACCGGCACCATTACCCACACGCAATCATCTAAACTTAAATTCATAGGAGACAAACTGACCAACGAACAACTTCGGATCATCAAGTCACTGGTCTTTCATTCGACTCATCCATTGAGCAAAACAATCTACCATTTTATAGATGAACCCAACTTGCATGAAGTTACCAATTACAAAGAAATTCCGTCATTGGGAATCACCGGGATAGTTGTCGGTAAAAAAGTGACTATTGGTTCGAAGTACTTTGTTACCGGAGATCAGCATGATCAAGACAAGTTAAAAACACAGGTGTGGGTATTCATCGAAAATAAAGTACTGGGCTATTTTCAATTTGAAAATAATTACCGCGATGGTTTAGCTGAAACCATCGCCACCCTCAGCCCCAATTATGAATTGCATTTGATTAGCGGAGACAACGAAGCAGAGCAAGAAAAGCTTGAAAAAATCTTCCCTGTAAATTCAAAATTAAATTTTAACCAATCGCCAACCGACAAACTCAACTACATTAAAAAGCTCCAGCAAAAAGGGCAAGAAACCCTGATGATTGGCGATGGCTTGAATGATGCCGGCGCATTGAATGAAAGTAAAGTTGGTGTGGTGATCGCTGACAACATCTACAATTTTACGCCAGCTTGCGACGCCATTCTACAGGCAGACAAATTTGTATCGTTGCAAAAATTCATAAAATTCACGAAAACCAGTATGACAATTGTATGGCTGTCCTTCTTGATTTCATTTTTGTATAATGCAATTGGAATATCATTTGCAGTTCAGGGAAATTTATCCCCCATCGTTGCGGCTATTTTAATGCCTGCCAGTTCCGTGACTGTCGTTGCATTCGCCACTTTCTCTGTCAATATTATGGCTCGTCGAAGAAAGCTTTGATAATCAAATAGGAAAACTCTTCAAAAAAATTTCCTATTTTAGAGAACAAAGTTCAACTAATCTTGTTGTTTGAAATTGATTTGTGGAAAAATGTTGTCACCCTCAACATAAAAAGCGATCAACTAAAAAAAACTAATTTTTAACTAAACAGAACACAGCATGTCAGTATTGTTTGTATTGGTCATTGTCGGTATTTTGGTGGCGTCTGTGTTTTTGATTGCATTTATCTGGGCCGTTCGAAGTGGCCAATATGATGATTCCTACACTCCTTCCGTACGTATTTTATTCGACGATACAGTTTCTTCAGAAAATAATGATGGTGAGACCCAAAAGGACAAGAAACAAGAGAAGAAATCTATATAAACCTTAACCGATATGGAATTACAGAAATTCGCCTACGACAACAAGATTACCCGGAATTTTGCTGTGGCAACAATTGTGTGGGGTGTTGTAGGAATGCTGGTTGGCTTATTGGTAGCCTTTCAAATTTTTCTCCCCCAAATGAATTTCAGCCTGTCATTTACAACCTTTGGACGAACAAGGCCGGTGCATACCAATGCCGTCATCTTTGCTTTTGTGGGAAACGCCATCTTCACCGCAGTTTATTACTCGATGCAGCGCCTGTTAAAAACACGCATGTACAGCGATTTGCTGGGAAAAATTCACTTTTGGGGTTGGCAATTAATCATCGTATCTGCAGCCATTACTTTGCTCGCCGGCTACACAACCGGGAAAGAATATGCCGAGCTGGAATGGCCAATAGATATCGCCATTGCAATCGTTTGGGTGATTTTTGGGATCAACATGTTCGGCACGATCCTTCAACGACGGACCAGCCACATTTACGTGGCCATTTGGTTTTACATTGCCACCTGGGTCACCGTCGCGGTACTGCACATTGTTAATTCCATTGAAATTCCGGTTGGGGCTTTTAAAAGCTACCCGGTTTACGCTGGTGTCCAGGATGCGTTGGTACAATGGTGGTACGGTCACAATGCAGTGGCTTTTTTCCTGACCACACCATTCCTTGGGTTGATGTATTATTTTGTTCCCAAAGCAGCGAATCGGCCGATATACTCCTATAAATTATCCATTGTTCACTTCTGGTCATTGATTTTCATATACATCTGGGCCGGACCGCACCACTTGCTGTACACAGCGTTGCCCGGATGGCTTCAGGCGTTGGGTACAACCTTCTCGATCATGCTCATTGCTCCGAGTTGGGGTGGTATGATTAACGGTTTGCTGACGCTTCGAGGGGCCTGGGACAAAGTGCGAAAAGATCCGATCCTGAAAATGTTTGTCGTTGGAATTACTGCTTACGGTATGGCTACTTTTGAAGGCCCGATGCTGTCATTGAAAACGGTGAATGCCATTAGCCACTACACGGATTGGACCATTGCACATGTTCACATTGGAGCATTGGGATGGAACGGCATGCTGACATTCGGTATGCTCTACTGGTTGGTTCCAAGACTTTTCAATACCAAATTGTTTTCGGTAAAACTGGCCAACGCTCACTTCTGGATTGCTACGTTGGGAATCATTTTCTATGCGGTTCCACTTTACATTGGTGGAGTCACCCAGGCATTGATGTGGAAGCAGTTTACGCCGGAAGGTTTCCTGGCTTATCCCAACTTCCTGGAGACGGTGAAACAAATTATCCCAATGTATGAAATTCGTGCATTCGGTGGTTCCTTGTACTTTATTGGCATGTTGATGCTTGTCTTCAACCTGGTGAAAACCATGAAACAGGGAAAACTTGTTAAAGAAGAAGCTGCAGAAGCTCCGGCATTGGAAGCAAAACCCAATGTCAGATTGGCATCAGAAAGCTGGCATGGCTTTTTAGAGCGCCGCCCGGTTCGCTTCCTGATTTTTGCGACGATCGCCATTTTAATTGGAGGTGTTTTTGAAATCATCCCCAGCTACCTGGTGAAATCCAATATACCAACCATTGCCAGTGTCAAGCCTTATACACCACTCGAACTACAAGGTCGCGACATCTATATTCGGGAAGGTTGTTACAACTGTCACTCACAGATGATTCGCCCTTTCCGGAGTGAAACAGAACGATACGGCCCATATTCAAAAGCCGGGGAGTTTGTTTATGACCATCCTTTTCAATTTGGATCGAAACGAACCGGACCTGACTTGGCACGGGAAGGCGTGAAAACAGGTCGACTCTACAAACCAAACGCCTGGCATTACAACCACTTCATCGATCCACAAAAGATGAATGAAGCATCCATCATGCCGAAATATCCCTGGTTGGCGAAGAATGATATTGACTTGGAATCGACACCTGCAAAAATTTGGGCCATGAAAAAGTTGGGTGTTCCCTACCCTGACAACTACGAAAAAGTGGCCAACGATGACCTGAAAAAACAGGCAGAAGAAATTGCTCAAAACCTTCGTGAAGCTGGTATTCAAACCAAAAGCTCCAAGGAAATTATTGCTCTCATTGCCTACATCCAGCGATTAGGAACTGACATTACGACTATAGAACCAGAAAAACAATCAAACGAATAGTCATGTACAAAGAATACTTACAAACCATTGACGGCGTCCATGTTTACGCCATTGTCGGCTTCGCCATCTTCTTTTTGTTTTTCATTGCAGTGACGATACACACGTTTAAAATGGATAAACAACGAGTGAACCAGATCAGCCAACTCCCGCTGGATGAAGGGACAGAATCAACGAATCACCTGGAGTAGCCCTAAAAACAAAAACCTATGAGCACACAAGACGATAAAAATAAAGATCCAAATAAAACGCAACCTGAAATTGATGAGGTTACCAATCAAAAATTACTGGAAGGCCATGAATTTGATGGTATCCGGGAATTGGACAACCGGCTTCCGCCCTGGTTAAAATACCTGTTTTATGTGACCATCGTTTTTGCGATCACTTATCTCATCCGTCAATTTGTATTTAAGGATGACAACATGCTTCAGCGAAAGGAATATCAGCATGAGATGACTGCAGCGATGGCCCCAAAGGAGACCGAAGCACCGGAAGAAGGAACAGGGAAAGCCCCTGCGAAAAAAGAACGCTCGATGGATGAAATCATGGCCAGTGGAAAACAAACATTCACGACCATCTGTGCGGCCTGCCACGGGCAACAGGGCCAGGGAAGTGTAGGCCCAAATTTTGCAGATGATTACTGGATTCATGGCTGTAGCCGCGAAGACATGCACAAAGTGATTGTCAACGGCGTGATTGAGAAGGGAATGATTTCATTCAAAAATCAGTTATCAGAGGCGCAAATTGAGGATGTAATTACCTATATTAAAAGTTTGAGAGGAACGAATCCTCCAAATCCCAAAGCTCCACAGGGCGAAAAGTGTATCCCCGACGACAGTGAAGGAGGTGCTCAAAGTTAATCGTTCATATACAACGCGATGGAATCAGACGGAAAAGACAAATCGAGCGAAAACTCCTTATTCCGCGACCGGATGGTCACGGTTGATGAGGAAGGTTCTCGGGTATGGGTGTACCCGAAAAAACCCAAGGGCAAATTGTTCAACTACCGGAAAGTCGTTGCCTACACACTTCTTGCATTTTTTTATGTGGCGCCGCACATCCAGGTAAATGGCAATCCGCTGATCTTTCTGAATTTTCTGCAACGCAAGTTCATTCTTTTCGGAAGTACTTTTTATCCACAGGATTTTTACTTGCTGGTTTTAGCATCCATAACTCTGCTGGTCTTTGTCATTCTTTTTACCGTCGTTTACGGACGCATTTTTTGTGGCTGGGTTTGCCCTCAAACGGTGTTCCTGGAATTCTTGTATCGCCCCATTGAATATTTAATTGATGGTGACCGCCGTGCACAAATTGAGCTGGCCCGCCAGGAGATGACACCAATCAAGTTAATCAAGCGATTGTTAAAGCATTCCATCTACCTCGCTATTTCTTTCTGGACCATCCTCACTTTTTTAAGCTACATCATAGGGTATTCGCAAGTAAAAATTTTGATGATCGGTTGGCCAACATCGCATTTTTCTGCCTTGATTGGTGTCCTCGCTTTTACCGGTGCCCACTATTACGTTTTTGCCTGGTTCCGCGAACAGGTTTGTTCGCTGGCCTGTCCTTACGGTCGTCTTCAAGGTGTGATGCTGGACACAAACTCCATTGTCGTCGCCTATGATTACATCCGGGGAGAGCCGCGAGGCCGGGGAAAGAATGAGGACAAAGGCGACTGCATTGATTGCAAACGCTGTGTTGATGTTTGTCCGGCTGGTATTGATATTCGAAACGGCACACAACTGGAATGCATCAATTGCACGGCCTGCATTGACGCTTGTAATTCCGTCATGTATGCTGTCAACAAACCAAAAGGGTTGATTCGTTACGCTTCGGAACGCTCTATTTCCGAAAGGAAAAAACATGTTCTTAATGCACGGGCCATTGCCTACTCAGTCGTTTTGGTAATTTTACTGGGAGTGGTGAGTTATTCTTTCATCAACCGCGGCTCGGTCGACACAACTATTGTCCGCATGCAAGGCAGTATGTACCAGGAATACGGGAACGACGCCTACAGCAATGTTTACAACATGCAGATGATAAACAAAACAAATGAGACAGCTACTATGAGCTTAAAACTTTTATCACCCGCTGGTGAACTGAAAATTTTGGGGAACAAACTGGTTGTTAAAAAAGGTGAACTGGCGCAACGCAACTTACTGATTTTTTTGCCACGATCCGAACTGAAGAATTCAAACACACACATTGAGATCGGGGTTTTTGAAGGCGGTAAAATGATTGATAAAATAAGTTCAACCTTTGTTGGACCAAACGCATTGGATAATCCCAAATAAGCGACATATGAAATTTAAAATCAACTGGGGAACTGGAATTGTAATTGCGATGATCGTGATGATCAGTGGCATGCTGCTGTTAATTTACATTGCAACCCGACAAAGCTATTCATTGGTTGAAACAAATTACTACCAAAAAGAAATCGCTTATCAGGAACAAATCGACAAAACCCGAAATGCCAATGCATTGAAAGAGAAGATTGCGTTGACCCAAAGCAAGAATAACCTGATGCTGAAATTCCCCGGACTGTTTCAGACGGATACCGTCAAAGGAACCATTCATTTGTACTGCCGTGTGAGTGATAAAAATGACCTGATTGTCCCCATTCAACTGAACAACCGGTTAACCCAGCTTGTCCCCATCGAAAAACTTCCGAGAGGACGATACAAGGTAATGGTTGACTGGACTGCTCAACAAACCCCTTATTACCAGGAATTAGATATATTCTTAAAATGATGTTCGACCTGATTACCCCCATAACGCTTGGATTAGTTGGCAGTTTTCACTGCATAGGGATGTGTGGGCCCATCGCCGTTTCACTCCCTTTGAAAAACCACAACTATTTTTCAAAAGTTACCGGTGGGTTGGTCTACAATATTGGTCGCAGCCTAACCTATGGGTTGCTTGGAGCCATCTTTGGATTTTTGGGTCGTGGCGTAAAATTGGCCGGATTCCAACAATGGATGTCAATTCTATTGGGAATCGCCCTCATTATCAGTGTTCTATTCCCCTATCTATTCAAGCAAAAATTAAACCTGAACACACTATTGACTGGCTACGCCGGACGACTGGTCAATAATCTCCGAAAACTTTTTGCAACTCGCTCGTATTCCTCCCTTTTTGGAATTGGCCTCTTGAATGGTCTGCTACCATGTGGCCTGGTTTACGTTGCTGTTGCGGGAGCCATCAATACAAATCAGGCGGCAGCAGGAGCCTTTTTCATGATCTTGTTTGGGTTGGGCACAATCCCAATGATGTTGTTGGTTGCATTAACCGGAAATTTAGTGGGAACGAAGATAAGAAAGGGCATGCGTAAGGTGGTTCCGTACGTTATCGTGCTCCTTGGTTTACTTTTTATCCTTCGTGGGCTATCGCTCGGAATTCCGTATGTAAGCCCAAAATCGAACAAATTAGCACCAACAACATATCAGGCAAATGAAAATTATTGCCATTGAGTGACTTTCAACTGAAATAAAATTCGAATTAAATTGAATTAATGAACAATAGAAGACCGATAAAACGAGCAGATGATTAACTAATTAAACGAAAAAATAGCTGTTTTGATTGTTTTCCATAAACATTCAATGTAGGTTAACGGTTTCTTAAGATAATAATTTGCAATAGGT
>DATFMO010000218.1:0-7452 GCA_035266925.1 Sunxiuqinia sp.
CTCCAACATGTATGGCGTGACTGAAATACACAAAATCCGGAAGGTTATGCAGGCGCACCCACTTGACAGGATTTTTATTTTGAACGGCGTCAACAACTTTGGCAATCTCAAATTTGCCGGAGTGCGATCCTTCGCGCACCAGGATGTGACAGTTCATACACAAGTTCATTTCAGGGATGCCTGCTGATTTGCTTTTATCGGCATTGTGGTGGCAATACATGCAGGCTATTTTATTATTGCCTGCATGCACTTTATGCGAAAATTTAATGGGTTGATCAGGAGCATATCCGGGCGATCGTCCCAGCAGTATTCCTTCAGTAAGCAACATTTTGCCCTGATAGCCAAAAGCCAATAGAAAAATCAATGCCGGAACAATCCGGTATTTGACTTTATGAAAAAACAACAATTCAAGTAATGCCCAGGTAATAATTATCCCCAGAGCAAGGAAAATCAAAACACCATTGATTCCCGGTTTCTCTGGTCTAGGGCCCGTTTCAGCCAAACTATCCAGATACGTTTTAACTGTCTCTAAATCACTATCTTCAATTTGAAATCCTTCGTGAACTTTGGCCATCATTCCTCCACTGGGGTTCATAACCACGTTTTTAAAGGCAGCAAAGTCTTTATCACGATATTTCTCAGCAATGGCCATCGCTGAGGGATTCCAATTCAAGGTATCCAAATGCCGCAAATTATGGCAAGAAACACAAGAATTGTACTGAATATTGTGCGGCAGCAGCCCCAGAAAAAAACGTTCTCCCCTTTTGATATCACTATGCCCATGGTCTTCACCATGACTGTAGTCATTGTTATTAGATTGTGCACGCAAAGGGGAATATAAAATGGAAAAAATGACTATAAAAACAGCCACAAGTAAGTACCTGGAGGCAGGTAAAACAGGGAAGTTAGGTTTCATTCTACAAGCTTTAGTTATTTTTTCAAACTATAGTTTTGGCAACTTATGAAAATTAACAATTTTTTTACGTTAAGGTTTTCAACCTCTTGTTAAAAATTGATTTGTTAATGAATTTTAAATATCACGTCAAATCCAGACAGTTCCATACTTTATTTTAAGTAACTGAACCTGACTACATTTCACAAAATAATCACCTTGAAAACATAGAAACAAACAATCGAATATCAAATATCAATAAATAATATTGATCAAATAATCACTCTAAATTCTCTGTTAACTTACGGACTATTTTCAAGTTATCTAAAAACTCTTTGGAAATCACCCGAACAATTGTGTAGGCAGGAATGGCTAAAATCATTCCCAAAATACCGGCAACACTTCCGGCTGCCAGAATCACTAAAAAGATTTCGAGAGGGTGTGCCTTGACGCTACTTGAATAGATCAATGGTTGGAAAAGAATGTTATCTATAATCTGTACTGAAGCAAAAACAAGCAGCATCAAACCCAGAATGGGTAATGTATGGCTCATAAAGTCAAAATTTAGATTAATAGCAATTCCTATCAATAATCCAACTACAGCCCCCATCCACGGCCCCAAATAGGGAATCACATTGAATAAACCACAAAATAGTCCAATAACAACGGCATGACTAAAACCAATACCAACAATTGTCAACCCAATGGTTACCAGCAGGCCCACCACGGTTACTTCGAAAATTAATCCCAAAAAATAGCGACGTAGAAGGTGATGAACAGAATGCATGATTCGTTTTATCTTATCCTCATAAACAGAAGGCGTAATCAGTAAAATACCATCGCTAAGCATATTCTCTTCCTTTAAAAAGAAAAATGTGATGAATGAAACAGCGAAGAATAGGATGAACATTTCACCCAAAGTTCCGGCAACGGCCCCGAAAACATCAGTCAATCTTGAAAAATCAATATTTTCACCTAATTGGCCACGAAGAAGTTCCATCAGTTGTGCGTTATTCGACACCCCTTGATCTTTCCCCATCAGATGCATCCACTGGCTGACCGGTTTTTCAATAATATCCAGTACTGAATTCAAATTAATTGTAGAGAGTTGCTCAAATTCTTTGATGAGCAAAGGAATTAAAAAACGAAAGGCGCCAATAAAAAAGACCCAAATTACGAAAAGCGCAATAAACGCGGCCAGGGTATTTGAAATAGAAAACCGTCCTATCTTAGCGCTTGTGAGGAATCGAACAATCGGGCGTCCGACTAACGACAAAATAGCAGCAATGAGAATATAAGTGACTATTTCACTGAAGTACCAAAACAAAAACAAAACAAATAAAACCCCCAGGCCGATTAAAATATTTCGTGTTCTCCCTTCAAGCTTTATCATAAGTCGGATTCGTTAAATTTATTTTATAGTGCAATATATCAAGAAATACTTTTTTAACCATTATTTACTTCAATAATACACTGATTAAAATACAGATAGCACTTAGTATGAAAATGTTATGAACATTTGCAATCAAAATAGATATAACTATCAATGGTGTATTTGGGCAATTTTTGATAGATTTGTATTAACAAAACTTATAAAATGACGAGTAAAACGCATACCGCCCTAATCGTCGACGACGAGAAAGATGCAAGAGACCTCATCAAATATATGCTAAAAGAATTTGAAGAAATTGAGGTCGTAGCCGAGGCTGAAAATACGGAATCGGCTCTTTTAAAATTCATCGAAACCAAACCCGACATTGTTTTTTTGGATTTGGTCATGCCCGGCAAAAATGGCATGGAATTCATCGAATTAATCCAACGTCAGAATTTAGAAACCAACATCGTCATTGTTAGCGCTTACCGCGACATGGCAATCGAGGCGATCAAAAACGAAGTCTACGATTTCCTTTTAAAACCAATTGGCCCCAGAAAATTTAAAACCTTAGTCAAAAAAATACTGCAACGCATTGACAAAAGTCAAAAAGTTGAATTGGACAAACTTCTCAACAGCGTGAAGGTAGATACGCTGCTGAAGCTATCATCCACAAACAGCCACGTCCTGATCGACCCAGATGACATACTGTTTTGCACAGCTGAAGGCTCGTACACCCATATTCATTTAGATGATGGAAAAGTTGAGTTAGCCAACACTTACCTTGGGAAAATTGAAGATATTCTCGAAAACTATAGTTTCTTCCGAATCGGACGCTCCCACTTAATTAACCTTGATAAATTATGGCGCGCCAATAAAAGTGACAACTCTTGTATCTTGCGTGCGAAAGAAAAAGAAGTTAAATTGTATGGTTCTAAGAAACAGATTAAAGAATTGTGCAAAATTGACTTAAGGGACTAGAATGGTTAGTAAAAATATTACAGCAATTATTGTTGATGATGACGAAGAAGCAATGTCGCTGCTTGAAATTTACCTGAAGGCATTTCAGGAAATCGAAGTCATGGACAAGACTGTCAACCCAAAACAAGGCATAAAACTTTTGATTCGGAAAATGCCCGACATTGTGTTTTTGGATATCGATATGCCTGAAATTAACGGATTGGAAGTTGCTGAAATTATCAAGGAGAACCACCTGAATACCGAAATTGTGTTTACAACAGCACACAGCAAATACGCATTTAAGTCACTTTCGGTCAAACCGCTGGACTACCTGGTGAAACCGTTTGGTCCCGAAGAACTCATTTCTGTCATCAACCGTTACAAAACCAAGTCGAAACGCAAAGACCTTGAACGCCGGATGGATCTGTTCATTCGCAACACACGAAACAACCAAAAAATAAAACTGACGACTCAATCAGGAATTGTGTTTATCAACCCAGACGAAATTTTGATGGTACAGGCAGAAACCAATTACAGCTATATCTACCTGACCAACAACAACACGGAGTTGATCACCCAAAACCTGCAGAAAATTATCGACATTATCGATTCACCGAGTTTGGTAAAGGCCAATCGATCAACTTACATCAATCTGCAATACCTCAGGCGAATTGACAAGAAAAATAAGAAGTGCGTACTCAACCACCAAAACATTGTGATTGAAGAGCCAATTAATCGTTCCAGTCTTTCCTTTTTTGAAAAATTGAATTGTTTCCCTATCAGCTAGCAGCTTACTTTCTAAGCAAAGCATAGTCCAACACATCACTGATAGTTTTCACAAAGTGAAATTTCAATCCCTGGAGGTAAACATCTTTAATTTCCTCAAGATCTTTTCGATTACTTTCAGAAAGAAGTATCTCTTTGATGCCAGCACGTTTGGCTGCCAGAATTTTTTCCTTGATTCCACCAACGGCAAGCACTTTGCCACGCAGGGTAATCTCACCAGTCATGGCAATATTTCTTCGCACTTTGCGTCGGGTCATGCTTGATGCAAGCGATGTCACCATCGTCACACCGGCAGATGGACCATCCTTGGGGATTGCGCCTTCAGGAACGTGAATATGAAAGTTATTTTTTTCGAAGACATCCTGAGCCAATTCCAACTCTTTGCGATGCGATTTCAGGTATTCCAGTGCCAGCATCGCCGATTCTTTCATAACATCTCCCAGGTTTCCAGTCAACGTCAATCCACCTTTTCCGCTACTCAGACTCGATTCTACAAACAAAATCTCACCGCCATGAGCGGTCCATGCCAAACCAGTAACAACACCAGGAATTTCATTCCCTTGGTAGTTTTCGCGCGTGTATTCAACAACGCCCAGGTATTCACGAACATCGTCCTTGGTCAGCTTCTTATTGAACGATTCGCCAAACGCAATTTTCTTGGCCAGGCGGCGTACAACTTTTGCCAATTTCTTATCCAATTCGCGAACACCAGATTCGCGCGTATAGCTCTCAATAATCAGCTCCAACACTTCTTTCGGAAAGGTCACCTGGCTTTTTTTCACACCGTGATTTTCCAGCTGCTTGGGAATGAGGTGACGTTTAGCAATTTCAATTTTCTCCTCAACAATGTATCCATTCACATCAATCAGCTCCAATCGATCACGCAATGGTGGTGCGATGGTATTCAAAGTATTGGCTGTCGCAATAAACATCACCTTAGACAAATCATAATCCAATTCGATGTAGTTGTCGTGGAATTCAGCATTTTGCTCTGGATCCAACACTTCCAGCAAAGCAGAAGCCGGATCACCATGAAAATCACTGGATACTTTGTCAATTTCATCTAAAATGAAAACCGGATTGGACGACTTAGCCTTTTTGATATTCTGCAAAATTCGTCCGGGCATGGCACCGATGTATGTTTTCCGGTGTCCACGAATCTCCGCTTCATCGTGCAATCCACCCAAACTCATGCGGATGTATTTACGATCCAATGACCGCGCGATGGATTTTCCCAATGAAGTTTTACCAACTCCCGGGGGACCATACAAACACAAAATAGGCGCTTTCATATCGTTTTTCAGCTTCAAGACAGCCAAATGCTCAAGGATGCGTTCTTTAACTTTCTCCAAGCCGTAATGGTCTTCATCCAGTATGGTTTCAGCATGTTTCAAGTCGAAATTATCTTCGGTATATTCGTTCCATGGGAGTTCAAGCAAAGTCTGACAATACGAAAACTGAACCGAATATTCTCCGGCTGCAGGATTCAAACGATGCAACTTATTGACTTCTTTATCAAAGAATTTCGCAACATCTTCAGGCCACTTTTTCTCTTTCGCAGCCTCTTTCATATCATTGATTTCCTGGTCAATTGGATTACCCCCCAATTCATCCTGGATGGTTTTCATTTGCTGGTTCAAAAGAAACTCGCGTTGCTGCTGATCTAAATCTGTTTTTACTTTCGACTGGATATCGTGCTTCAATTCAAGCATTTGCACTTCTTTCACGAGGTAAGAAATAGCTTGAATACCACGTTCGCGCACATCAGCCACTTCAAGCAGCGTTTGCTTTTCCTCCACGTCGATGTCGGTGTTCGAACATATAAAATTGATCAGGAATGTAGAGTTCTCGATATTTTTGACTGCGAATGTTGCCTCTGGAGGTACATTGCTCGAATACTGAGCAATCTTGATCGACAAGTCTTTCAACGAGCCTACAACTGCGTTGAACTCAGCACTATTATCGACAGGCAAAATCTCATCCAACAGTTTCACCTGCGCCTTAAAATACGGGAACTCCTCTAAATAATTGCCAATCTCAAAACGGCGTTTACCCTGGATGATTACTGATGTTGAGCCATCAGGCATCTCCAATATTTTCAGAATCTGAGCAACCGTACCCACCTGGTACAAATCCTTTTCTTCAGGATCTTCAATGCTGCCATCCTTTTGAGTAACCGTACCTAAAAGTTTATCATTGCGAAAGACTTCCTGAATTAATTTCAACGATTTTTGCCGGCCAACGGTGATTGGAATCACGACACCGGGAAACAACACCGTGTTCCGAAGTGGTAATATTGGCAGTATTTCGGGTGCTTGAAAATTCTTTAATTCTTCTTCATTTCCATCTGCAATAATCGGAATGATCTCCGTATCCTCATCTCCCATACCTGTGAATATCATATTCTTTAGTGGTTGTCCTTTATTTTCTCCCATTTCTCAGTATCTAATATCTTTGTGACAAACTGTCGTAAAATTATCATTTTTAATTCAGGCGTTTAATTAGGCAATAGCCATGCCAAAGACAGAAATTGGATCTTAAAAACTTCGATTGGTCTCGGTCTGTTCAAAAACAGCTGAAAGAATTTGCTGATCGGCCGATGAAAATGACTCGCCACGACGTGCCATCACCATTTCTGCTGTATTGAAAACATTCTTCAACGCGTGACATTTGAAACCTCCTACACCGCCTTCTGCAAAAGATGGAACAAATTGACGGGGAAACCCAGGTCCATGAATGTTACAAGCCACACCAACAACTGTTCCCGTGTTAAACATCGTATTAATTCCGGCTTTGGAATGATCGCCCATGATCAGACCACAAAACTGAAGTCCTGTTTTAATAAACCGCCTGGCCGGATAATTCCAGGCCTTTACTTGTTGATAGTTATTTTTGAGGTTTGAGACGTTCGTCCCGGCGCCTAAATTGCACCACTGACCAATGACCGAATTCCCCAGAAAACCGTCGTGCCCTTTATTGGAGTGCCCCAACAGAATGGATTGACTCACCTCTCCTCCAACCTTGGAAAATGGTCCAATGGTAGTACCGCCGTAGATTTTACTCCCCATATTGACAATTCCATGATCACACAACGCAAATGGCCCACGAATCAGGCAACCTTCCATAATTTCAGCATCCGAGCCAATGTAAACTGGTCCGTGAGAAGCGTTGATTGTCGCATATTCCAATTTAGCTCCCGGCTCTACAAAAATATGCTCAGGGTGAATCAACTGGTTGGTATTGCTAATTGGTGCCGATTCCCGTTCGTGAGTCAGGAAATCAAAATCAAGATGAATCTGATGCCCATTTTTCTCCGTCAAATCCCAAGGATACTGAATAAATTCCAAGGCACCTTCAAAGGCTGTCCATTGGATATCATCCAACTGGGCTGGAAAGTTCAGGGCACTTTCTTTATCCAAACACACAGCAACCATTTTCCCTT
>DATFMO010000219.1:0-6777 GCA_035266925.1 Sunxiuqinia sp.
TCAGTAACATCCCACGACGAGGTGAAATCTCCACTTGCATCGGCCGTTACAAACCATTCCGCATAGTGTGGAAGGAGATTTAAATCATCATAAGTTAAGTTCATGATTAAAAGGCTAACTTGTTCGCCTGGTTGCCAGCCAGAACCACTTATCCAAACAACTTCTCCTGGCGCATAATCCAGTTTGTCAGTTGTTACTGTTTGTGCCATGCCAATCAGGCAAAGCATCATGAAAGAAATGGTAAGGATTAAAAAGCCAAAAAGCTTTTTTGTTCGGGGTAAACGTTTTGCTTTCATATGAAAAGGATTTAGTTTCTATTACTAAGTATAATAGTCCCGTAAAATGCATAATTTGAACTGCATTTCAGGGATGAGAAATGTAAATTTTGTGATTAGGATGTTTCAGATTTTAATGACAATCAAATTTAAGAGGAACATTATATTCATAATGTCTTCCAGTATTCACATCGCAATTTTGTAAACTATTCAACCTATATTTTCTATATATATAAATTGATGCTCAGAGATTGATTGTGTCATTGATCATTAAGTGTTAACCATGGATCGTAACACAATGGGGCATTTCAATGTATGAGTAGTCTGAAATATTGTTTGGTTTTATCTGAGCCTGAAAACCTTTTGAACAGTCTGATGGAAAAGTTATGATTATTTTACTTCTCTGTCAAGATTAATGTGAAACAATATCCAGTAAAATGTTAAAGAACACTCGTTTGTCTTTTATTTCATTGTCGTGCTGAAATAGCAATTTTATTTGTTGTTTCCTGTTGTTAATAAAGTATTGAAAGGCGCACCGAAGTGCGCCTTTTCCTAAATCAACCAATTCATCGGCTATTTTGTGTAAATCACTTTGCCATTGAAAACATCGGCTCCCAATGTCATCCGATAGAAATATAAATTACTCATTCTCGAGATCGGTTTAAATTTGGCGCGATAATTCACGCCAGCTTCAACCGGTTTGTCAAACACTGTTTTCACCAGTCGTCCTACCACATCATAAACTTCGATTCGTGCATTGGTAGTGAAAGGGGAGGTAAACTCAAATACAAGTCGATCCTGGAACGGGTTCGGGTAAACATTTAGGCTGGATGTCTCAAATACTGGAGTCGCTGAAATTTTAGCAGACTTGAGTCCATTGCTGTTGACGTTTGATTGTTCACCCATCGTGATTACTCCATCGGCAAACTTTTGTTCCAAGGTAACCGGTCCGTTTGGAGTTCCAACAGCGCTCCAATCCCAATGACTGGAGAACCAGACACCACCTGCTGCCCGGTAGTATGTAATTCCAATGGAATCACCTTCTGCGGAATGTGTGAGGCTGATGTGCAATGGAGAGTTACCATCGATGCTAATCATTGATCCGTCACTCGTCATCTCTGATAAATTCGCTTTGGCATCAAAGATGGCTTGTTCTTCGCTTAACAAGTTACCTTCCTCCGGGCTATTCGGTCCCATGACAAACAGGTTAATGGCATTGCTGTTAATCACATAAGTATGTAATTGGCCATCAAGTGTGCCATCCGGCTTATAGTAACTTTGAACAGTAATACTCATTTCTCCCTGAGGATTTGTCAATTTGTTATTGTAAGAAACATCAAGATTGAAATCGGTCGTAAAGGTTGCAGCTCCTTTAATCATCCCTTCGGAATTGGTATTCTCGAGGCTGCCTTCTGTTTGCACGGTGCCGGGATCAATTGGTTTGGCAATTGTAACTGTTGCCTTGGCATTGTCGTCACCCAAATCATTGTAATAACCACCAGAGACAATCACAGCAATCTGGAAAGTTTTGGTATCAGTGGCCTTGTCCAGATTAATCTGAACATCAGCACTTGCAGCACCGGCTGTGCCATTGGTCATATCGATCAATCCAACCGGAAGATGTTTGGCACTTGGTATTGGTTTCAGTGAACCATCGTCTGGATCAACCAGACAGAAGGTCACTTTTGCCCCTCTCAAATCACCTGATGGTGTTTCATTATCTTTTAAAATAGCAGCCATGGTGATTGTTGCCGTGTTGGATTCTGGTCCTGTTGTCCAGGCGAGAATATCAGCCGTGTAAAAGCCGGAAATGGCGTTAAATAGTTCCGCTTTCCGTGGATAGATCAACAAGTCTTTAGGATTGCTTTCGCTGCCTAAATATTCAGGACTTTCATCAGGATCAGGAATGAAAACGGCGGTGACCTGGTAAGGATCGACCTGGTTTGGATCATCACCCGGTGGTGTAGTCAATTTAGGTAGCTTTTTGATTTTGTAGATTAACGTTGCCCGCAAAGTATCTGGATAACCAGCTTCTCCTAATGGAATCGGGTAGGCGGGAGCGTTGCCAACGGAATCCCCGTCAAGATAGAAAACAACAATACCTTTGAGTGGATAGTCGTCACATTGACCAGAAATTTTTGCATAGAGTGTTATTTCATCGCAATAACGGGCTTTATCGGCACTGGTGAACACTTCAGTCGCCGTTGGAATTTTGACCCAAACATCGAAGCTGCAGGTTGCAACATTGCCACATGCGTCTTCTGCGGTCCAGGTAATGGTTGACATTCCTGGCTTTAAAACTTCTCCGGCTATTGAAGCTGTTCCTGTACGTGTGCCATCTTCATCTTCAATGGACCAATCAGGTGTTACAGCACCACTGCAGACGTCGGTAGCTGTGGCATCAAATTCTGTTCCTGCGGTGTAAGAGCATGCCTCGGGTTCTGTACTGACTGTTGTGTCACCATCGCAAGTAACTGGGCTGGTGATTTCGGGAGGTGTTTTGTCTCCGCCGGAATAGGTAATTGTTGGTGAAGGGTCAACTGTATTTCCACATTCGTCTTTTACTTCATATGAATACGTCACTGACCAGCTGCATTGGTTTCCGGTAGGTGTTCCTGATTTTACAACCGCAATGTTACCACCACAGTTATCTTCATAGAGGGCAGCAATTTCTGATTCGGTTGGACCAGCAGGAGCTTCGCATTGATCCATTCCTGTTTGGCCGGATGGGATCGATGCATTTTCTTTCAGAGCGGGAGGCGTTTTGTCTCCACCAGAATATGAAACTTGAGGTGAAGGATTAACTGGATTTCCGCATTCATCCTTTACTTCGTATGTGTAAGTCACGGACCAATCGCATTTATCACCAGTCGGAGTTCCTGATTTTACAACCGTAATTTCACCACCACAGTTGTCTTCGAAAAGAGCTGCGATTTCAGATTCAGAAGGACCATCCGGTGCTTCGCATTGGTTCATTTCTGTTTGGCCAGAAGGGATTGATGTATTTTCGTTCAGGTTGGGAGGTGTTTTGTCCCCACCGGAATATGTAATTGTTGGTGAAGGATCGACAGCATTTCCACATTCGTCTTTTACTTCGTAAGTGTAAGTCACTGACCATTCGCATTTATCGCCTGATGGTGTTCCCGACTTTGTTACATTCACTGTCCCGCCACAATTATCTTCATAGAGGGCAGCAATTTCTGATTCTGTTGGGCCAGCAGGAGCTTCGCATTGATCCATCCCAGTTTGGCCGGTTGGGATCGATGCATTTTCTTTCAGAGCGGGAGGTGTCTTGTCTCCACCGGAATAGGTAATTGATGGTGAAGGATCAACAGCATTTCCGCATTCATCTTTGACTTCATAAGTGTAAGTTACAGACCAGCTACATTTGTCGCCGCTTGGTTCTCCTGATTTTACAACGGAAATGTTACCGCCACAATTATCTTCATAGAGGGCAGCAATTTCTGATTCTGTTGGGCCAGCAGGAGCTTCGCATTGATCCATCCCAGTTTGGCCGGATGGGATCGATGCATTTTCCTTCAGAGCGGGAGGTGTTTTGTCTCCACCGGAATAGGCAATTGATGGTGAAGGATCAACAGCATTTCCGCATTCGTCTTTAACTTCGTAAGTGTAAGTCACTGACCAACCGCATTTGTCGCCTGATGGTGTTCCCGACTTTGTTACATTCACTGTCCCGCCACAGTTATCTTCAAATAAGGCTGCAATTTCAGACTCCGTTGGACCAGTAGGCGCCTCGCATTGGTTCATTTCTGTTTGGCCACTTGGAATGGATTTGCCTGCTATTAGATTAGGTGCAGATTGATCACTTCCCGAAAAAGTCACGCTTGGTGAAGGACTAACATGATTCCCGGCATCATCATAAACATCATAGGTATAAGTCACTGACCATCCGCAATCGGTGTTCCCATCTGCTTCTTGGGCACTTTTATCAACATTGACAACGCCACAATTATCGGTATACAATGCTTTGATTTCGTCGGCAGTTGGGCCGGTTGGCATGGAGGAGTAGCATAGATTCAAATTGGTTTGATCGGTCGGCAAGGTTCCTAAAAGTGATGGAGCTTCATCATCATTGACAGTGACGTTAAATTCGCATGTTGCATCATCGCCCAGACCGTTGGTGGCGGTTAGAATCACGTGGGTGACACCTTTGCTAAACGTTGAACCGCTTCCATCACCATTGCCTGATGCAGTTGTTGCACCCGAAAACACATAACTAATTGTTGGTGTCGGATTCCCATCAACTGCAATATTATAATTGACAACAGCATCGCATTGACCAACATCATTTGATACTGTGGTATCGTTTTGACATTGGGTAAACGATGGGGGAATACCCAATTGGAATACGCCATCGCCAATCGGCGTTTCAGCAAAATCACCATCAGTTAATGTGCAGCCATTGTTAGTTGTAGCCGGATAAAAAGCACGAACCACAAAATTCAATGGGTCAGTACTTGTAAAAATAGAGGCATCTACTTTAAGAGTAAGTGTTGTTGTCACCTGGTACTGTTTGTTATTTCCCCATTCCATAACAGGAACTTGCGGATCGAAAGAATAGCTAAATCCTGGATGATCGAAAATAACATTTTCACCTGATTCTTTTAAGCACATGCCAATGTTGAGTTCTCCAGAAGCACTGCTTTCAGGCGCTCGGTAAATAGTGATTTCATAGGATACTGAAGTAGTTTCTCCAGGAAGAACATATCCTTGCTGTTCTCCAATTTGAACCGAACCAATTTTATTCTGGTCGGCTAAACTTACCTGACATAGCATTAAAAAAGAGAGCATTAGTGTCAAAAAGCCAAAAGGCCTTTTCAATCGAGGTAACAATTTTTCTTTCATATTAGTCGTTTTAGTTAATCGATTAGTGGAATTTATCGTTTGTGGTTAAGTTTTTTTAGCTGAATTGTATCGCGTTTTTGCCAGTTGATGAACCATGAGTTTTAATTATCTAAAATCAACTGTCATCTTATTTGGGAAATTCTTCTTTGTAGTGGAAGAATCAATAGAACATTCCTGAGGCATCGGGTAAAAACAATAAACCCAATTTCACGGAATTAAGAGCCTTTACTTTTTTATGTTTTAACATCCAGTATTTCAGGTGTTTTATCCTGAAATAGGAAAAGAAAAGTTATGACAAATTTTGAGTAAGGTCAATGTTTTTGAAGTGCATGAACCTACCAAATGTTTAAAATGGCCTTGCCAGTTTTCAAATGGAATATCCGAATGAACAAACAGGAGCTTTGGATGTACAAACGGATGGTAAAAAAGGGGGTTTTTGGATGCTTGAAGGTGCGAAGAGCTTATCATTTGTGGAGTTCGGGCGTCAATTGTCCCGATGTATTGTGAACTGTTTTATTGTTGTTTAGACTATATTTAGGTCTTAAACAAAGGAAATTGTGTTAAGTGGATTCTCGTTATTGATTACTTGTTCAAAGCTTCATACAACACTTCCACCGGGTGCAAGACTTTACGCCCGGTGCCTTCAAAAATATGGTGGCGACAGGAGGTTCCCGGGGCTGAAATGATTTCTTCGACTGCGGCCTCACGAACAGCAGGGAACAGAACCATTTCGCCGATTTTTTGACTCAGTTCATAGTGTTCCTTTTCATACCCAAACGAACCGGCCATTCCGCAACAACCACTTGGAATTTCAGAAACCGAATAATTGGTAGGGATTTCAAGTATTTTTTTAGTTGGAGCTGTTGATGCCACCGCTTTTTGTTGACAATGCCCGTGCAATTTGATTTGTTTCTTTTCTGAATTGAATAGGGAAGAATTGATCTTTCCGTTCTCAAATTCTACGGCCAAAAATTCGTCCAACATGAAGGTGTTTTCAGCCAGTTGATTGGCTTTTTCTTTCCACTGCCGATCGACCAATTCCGGGTATTCATCACGGAAAGCGAGGATGGCGGAAGGCTCGATTCCTACCAATGGCGTTTCCTTGGTGATCAGATCGCCGAGTTGCTGCACGTTTTCATTGGCTACTTTTTGCGCGGTTTTTACCAGCCCTTTTGACAGAAACGTCCGGCCACTTTCACGGTGTTTGGGAATAGCAACTTCGTATCCCAATTTGTTGAGCAGCATAATGGCTTTGATGCCGATTTCGCTTTCATTTTCATTGGTGAACTCATCGGCAAACAGGTATACTTTTCCCTTGCGATTTCCATTCAACGAAAGTGGCTTTTTGTACCACTGGCGTAAACTAAGTTTCGATAGTTTCGGCACTTGTCGCTCAGGCGCAAAACCAATCATTTTTTTGAAAGCGGAAGTGCCAGTCATCCAATTGGTGAGTGGGCGAGCCATTCGACCAAATTGGTTGAGTTGGGGCAGGTAGGCAATCAATTTGGTTCGCAGCGGAATCCCATGAGTTTCATAGTAATGCTGCATGAATTCGGCCTTGAATTTGGCCATGTCAACATTGGATGGGCATTCTGCTTTACAAGCTTTGCAGGAAATACAAAGATCAAGAATGTTA
>DATFMO010000220.1:0-7338 GCA_035266925.1 Sunxiuqinia sp.
GGGTGATCTGGTACCCAATTCTACCCTGGGAATGGAGATCTACCCGGTTCCGGTTAAAAAACAAGCCACAGTGAAATATAAGCTCGCAAAATCGTCGCCTGTAAAATTGGAAATTTATGATACCATGGGCGGGAAATTGCGGGATTTGTTTGATGGCTACCAGCGCAGTGGAAGCCATCAACTGTCGTTTTCAGCTAGTTTAGCCAGCGGAATTTATATTGTTCGCCTGGTTTCAAATCAGGGTATTTTATCAAAAAGTATATCGGTGAAGTAACTATCCACACTTCGTATGCTACTCTCGTGTGGAAAAACGTTCCTTTAAACATGGGTGAAAATAGGATTCGAGTGGTAGCAGCTAAGGGCGAACTTAATGATGAAATGGTTTGGATTCGGGATGAAAATTAGACGCTCGATTTTTCGCCTGACCGAGTAAAGTTTACAAAAATTAGGGATTTAAACGAACTGGCAGAAAGCGTCAGCCATGCGGTCAAATACTTAAATAATATTGCAGGTTTTCGCGGGTAATGATGTCCAGTGGCAGATACTTGATCGGGCTGATTTCCTTCTTGAAAACCAAGTGGTCAATCAGCAGCTGAACGCTAAAATAACCTTGTCCTTCCGGGTTTTGGTTGATCAAAAAATTGATCGTTCCCTTCTCCAGAAATTTCAGGTTTTTACTGAGCAAATCATATCCTACCAACCGGATGGACTGTAAACTTTTGGTATCGAGGTATTCTGCGACGGCAAATGCCTTGGAATTGGTGACAAAAATCCCGGAGGTTTGCGGGTTGCTATTTAGAAGCTGATTGAGTTGTTCGGAGAAAAAATCCCTGTCAGTGCTTTTCTTCAAGTCTGCTGTAACAATTTGAAATTCACCTTTGGTTTGCTCATCAAAATAATCTTTGAATCCCTGTTCTTTTTTGATCAAATGGGTTGAGTTGGGCACATCCTCATCAATATGAGCTACGATGAAAGTGGTTGGTTCCGGGTGACCGTAGTGCAGCATTTTAGCGGCCAGCACGCCACTTTGATACGAATCCTGTCCGATGTAAGAAAGAGGCTCATAATCGGGGATGTGGGTATTAAAGAGGTTGAATGGGATGCCCATTCGTTTCCAGCGACTCAGGTAAGTCAACGATTCGCGGTAAAAAACCGGTGCCACCAAAATCCCGTCAAACTCCGATTCTGTAAGCTTTTCTGCTGCCTTTTTGAAGGATTCAACCTGGTTCTGGTTAAAAATAAATTGGGTGATATTCACACCATATTGATGAAGATCTTTTTCAGCCTTTTCAATGCCTTTTTGAGGAGCTTCCCAATATTCGTCCAGGGAGGGATCGGGAATCAAAGCAGCCAATCGGTAGTTCCGTTTTGACACCAGGGCCCTGGCCAGCATGTTGGGTTCGTAGTTCAGTTCTTTGGCAATCCGCAAAACTTTTTCCTTCACCTTTTCAGAAACCCGGCCACGATTATGCAACACACGGTCAACTGTTCCGGTGGATACATCAGCCTTTTCTGCAATGTCTTTGATTCTTACCTGTTTGTTATCAGAATTTCCGTTGGGCATTTTGATCGTCGGTTATCAAATTTTCTGCTAAAAATAACTAAATTTTTAATGGTTGTTCATCGTGGATACCTAGTGAGCCTTTTTCAATTGATGCCCTTTCACGGCAAAATACAGAATGACCAGGTAACAGGGGACAACAATCCAATAGGCGTGATGTGGGCTGAAAACATCGGCGAGGTAGCCGAAGAGCAACGAGATGATGGCTCCTCCTGAAAGGGCCATGATCAGGAATGAAGATCCAATCTTGGTAAATCGTCCCAGCCCGGCGATGGCGAGTGGAAAAATAGCAGGGTACATCAAGGCATTGGCAAGCCCCAGCAGGGAAATGAACAGAACGGAAACAAAACCATGGGTAAACAGAGAGATGGAAACCATGACCAAGCCGACGATGGCGGAAATTTTCAGTGCTTTTTCCTGGGTCACATATTTGGGAATGGCGATGATGCCAACCAGGTAGCCGACGATCATGCCGGACATGGTGGCCGTGGCAAAAAACTTGGCAGAAGAAAGTGCAATGCCCTGTGATTTAGCGTAAAGAACCACCGAATCGCCGGCCAAAACTTCCACGCCAACATATAAAAACATCGTCAGTGTACCGATCAAAAGATGTGGGAACTGGAAAACACTTTTCTTGTTCGTATTTGCTTTGGCCACCGTTTCATCCTCCTGATCGGTGTCAACTTCAGGTAGGCTCGAAAGGTAAATCCAGACAGCCAATAAAACCAGCACACCAGCCATGATCAGGTAGGGGACAATCACGCGGCTGGCCAGCGCATCCAATTCTATTTTCTTCTGTGTTAGGCTCATGCTATCCAGCCGGGCAACCAGTGGATCCACATTTTTCAGGGCAATAGTTCCCAGGATAATCGGGGCAACAGCTCCGGCAAATTTGTTGCAGATTCCCATGATACTGATGCGTTGAGCAGCACTTTCGCGGGGCCCTAGAATAATGATGTACGGATTGGCCGCCGTCTGAAGGATGGCCAACCCGATTCCTTGAGTGAACAATCCCAAAAGAAACAAACCATAAGTCCGCGAGAGCGCAGCGGGAATAAAGATCAATGCTCCTCCAGCCATGACTCCCAATCCGAGCGACATCCCTTTTTTGAAACCGGTAAATTTCAGAACTTTGGCCGATGGAACAGCCATAACAAGGTAGGAAATGTAAAAGGAGAACGCTACCATAAAAGATTCCAGGTTGTTTAACTCGCACGAAATCTTCAGGTAGGGGATGAGCACTGAATTCAGCCAGGTGACAAACCCAAAAATGAAAAACAGGATACCGATCATGATAATTGAGCGGGAGGTTCCCGTGTTTTTTTCGGAGGGGATGGAGGCTGCTACTGTATTGTTCGAGGCCATTGTTTTAATGTTTAATCGTGATTATAAAAACTCAATATCGCCAAAGAAATCAGGCTGATGGAAATCAGGCGCTGCTGTTTGAATATTTTTCCAACTCACAAAATGAGGTTGCGAGAGTTCGTCACCACACTTGTAAAAATTGGCGCGGGCTTTTTGCTTTTTCAAGTGTTTCAGGGAGGAATGTTTAAATACACTGATTGGTATTCGTATACTCAATTGCCAATGTATAAAGGGCAATGAATCATTTCCATATCGTTGAATAGTCGTATTGGTGTAAATCTGATCTATCAGCGTGACAGGCAATAACAGACGGGCGTTTCGGTCAGGGCCCCAGCCCGCTAAACAGGTGCCAAAACAATTGAATTCGAAATTGTAATAGTGTTTTTCACTGTTGAAAGCTATGAAAAATTCCACACAGCTATCTTTATAAACCGGATCATTATGACGGCAATATCTTGCGAGGGTTTCAGTTTCACCAACATCGTAATGGATTAAAATTGCGTCATTGTCATGGGCAATTTTAAACTGGACAGATGGTTTCGGTTGAGGTTCTCCCCAGGGGAAATTTCCGATCGCATTGTACTCGAATGGCTCTAGTAAACCCTTGATTTGGGTTTTGCTATTGGCTGGTTTGATAAATGGAATTGCTGTTTTCATCGGCTTAACTCGGATTTTGTTTTTTGTGTTGAGACGATCTGTTTTATGATGGTTTGCATTCGTGGAAATTGCTCTTCCAGCTTTTTTGTTAGTTGAAATTGTGCACGTGCACGCTGCAAGTTGTGTCCTGGGAAATGAATCTTAAAATAGTTGTCTCCATCGAGGTAGTCGGTCAAAAAACGGACTCCGATCATGTAGGGAAGCAAAAGTGAGCCATAAGCGAGCGATTCAATTTCATCAGGAGTCAAATCGTCCACCGCCTCTTGCAGAAATCCACGGGCAAAAGCTTCGAACAATTGCATATTGACGCCGATTTTGTCCAGGTCTTTTTCATCTTCTGCAGCTGTGTTGACAATGGTTCGGATGGCATCCCCAAAATCATAGGCCACATAACCGGGCATGACGGTATCCAGGTCAATCACACATTGTGCTTTGTCGTTCTGATCCAGCAACACGTTGTTAAATTTGGTGTCGTTATGGGTTGTTTTCAGTGGAAGTTGTCCGGCCTGCCCCATATTCAGGACGGTTTTCATGCGTACAATCCGGGCTTTCACAAACTCAATTTCTTCGTTCACCTCGTTTAGTCTGTTGCAAGGATCGTTTTCGATGGCCTCGTTCAGTAAATTGATTCGGTAGTCGAGATTGTGAAAATCAGGAAGAATTTCAAAAAGTGGCGTTGTATCCAAATCGGCCAACAGAGCCTGAAAACGCCCATAGGCACGTCCTCCTTCGAGCGCCTGTTGCTCGGTGCTGACCAAATCATAACTTCGGGTTCCTTTCAGAAAGATGTACATTCGCCAATAGCTTCCATCCGGATGCTTGTAGAAACTATTCCCACTATTTGTGGCAACGAGCGTCAAAACTTCCTTTTCTGGATTTGCCCCCTGAATTTTACGCAACTTACGCCTCAGGTGCTCGGTCACATATTCGATGTTACCCATCAGTTTGGGCACATTGCCGAAGATATGCGTATTTATTTTCTGTAGGATGTAGTCATTCATGTCCGGGTTCCTGTTTTTTAACCGGTAGGTTTCATGAATGTGCCCTGATCCGTAAGATTCAATAGATTGAATGGCACCTTCAATCTCAAAATTGAAGGTAATGTTCAGGATGTTTAAATCTTTATCAGTCATTGAGTTTGGATAAAATATTGTTGTTCATTGCTCCGCCCGAAATGGGATGCTAAAGAATCAGTTGTCCTCGCTGAATTTATAGCGTTTAAAGGCCTCGATGGCTTCGTATTCGGTCAGTCCCAGTTCGTCATACCGACGTGCTGTTGTCCGGTTCCGGTCTTCAGCGCGCTGCCAAAATTCGCGTTTGTCTTTCCCTGGAAAAACCGGCGAGTCTTTTTGTGACTGGTGCTTGAAGATCGCTTTACGCTTTTTCATCAGTTCCTCGGGGCTAATCGGCACGGCCATTTCGATATCTTCGATGTTCCACTCCTGCCAGGCTCCCCGGTACAGCCAAACATAGCAGTCCTCCAGCCATTTCTCACCTTTCAGCTGATCGATAGCGTTGAAGATTGCTTGAAGGCAAACGGCGTGGGTGCCATGGGGATCCTGCAGGTCGCCGGCGGCAAAAACCTGGTGAGGTTTAATTTTCTGAAGCAATTCAGCGATGATGTCAATATCCTCCTGTCCCAACGGGTTTTTGGTGATGCTGGCAGTTTCATAAAAGGGCATATCCAGAAAATGGATGTATTGCTCGTCGATCCCGCAGTAGCGACAAGCCGCAGTAGCCTCTCCCTGGCGAATCAGTCCTTTGATTTTAAGTAGATCAGCATTGTCGACAGTTCCCTCTTTTTTGTGGGCCAAAAAATCGGTGACTTCATGATGAAGTTTTTCGATTTGTTCTGTTGCAACGTCAAATTTTTTGGAAAAGCCGGCCAAAAAATCGGTAAAACGGCGGGCATCGTCATCAAAAACGGCAATGTTCCCGGATGTTTGATAGGCAACATGTACTTCGTGCCCTTGCTGTACCAGCCGCTGCAATGTCCCACCCATGGAGATCACGTCATCATCGGGGTGTGGACTGAAGACGATGACCCGTTTGGGGTGTGGCTCTGATCGTTCCGGCCGTACTTTGTCGTCCGCATTGGGTTTCCCTCCGGGCCATCCGGTAATGGTTTGCTGAAGTTTGTTGTAGACTTCAATATTGAGATTGTACGCTGAATCAACGGCCTTTAAAAGATCAGCCAGTCCCCATTTTTTATAGTCAGCTTCCGTTAATTTTAAAATCGGTTTATTTGTTTTTCCGGCCAACCAGATGACTGCCTTTTTTGTCATTTGCACATTCCATTCGCAAATTCCCGTCAACCAGGGAGCTTTATAGCGGCTAAGTCCGGATGCAGCCCAGATATCAGCAATAATTTGAACATCGTGGTGCTGCTGCAGGTAAGAGGCGGGAACGCTACTGTCCATCGGCCCTTCAATGGCTTTCTGTAGAATATCGGCCTTGGAGTCACCCCAGGCAACCAGAAAAATCTTTCGGGCTTTAAGAATTGTTCGGACACCCATGGTTAAAGCACGAAGCGGAACATCTTCTTCCTGCCCAAAATCGCTGATGGCATCCTCAATGGTCAACTCGTGTAGTTGCACAAGTCGGGTGGTCGTTGAATTGGTCGATCCCGGTTCGTTAAACCCGATGTGTCCTGAGCGCCCAATTCCCAACAGTTGAATGTCAAGTCCTCCAAGTGATTCGATCTCCTGTTCGTATTTTTGGCAAAAATCCCCGATTTCATTGGGCGCAAGTGTGCCATTGGGTATGTGAACATTTTCCTTCGGAATGTCAATATGATTAAAAAAGTGTTCGTACATGAAATGGTGGTAGCTTTGACGATCTTCCGGTTGGATTGGGTAGTATTCATCTAGATTAAAAGTGATTACCTTGGAAAAGCTAAGCCCTTCTTCCTGATGGATCCGGATCAATTCTTTGTACACCTGAAGTGGCGATGAGCCTGTGGCAAGCCCCAGAACCGTATGTTTGGCTTGTTGATTGTTGGCTTCAATAATTGAAGCGATTTCTCGTGCAACAAAGGCTGACCCTTCATTTAAATCATCATAAACGGTAAGGGGTATTTTTTCAATTTCAGTATTTAATACACTGGAATACATTGTTTTGTTGTTTTAATTAGTTTCTATCAAATATAAAATTATTGAGATCTGTAGAGGAATCATTTAAACATTTTCGGCGCTAAGGTAGTCCATTAAATTCGATAAAAAAACAAAAAATCAATAAAAAGTGTGTACGAGCACGCAATTTTATTGATTTTATTGGACTACACTTTTTTGAACGAGTTAACGCACTGATATGCATTTTCTTCAAACGACTTTTTTAAATCATGAATATTAGGAAATTTGGTATGGCCTATCAATTCAACAAAGAACCCCAATTTAGCCAGCTCGTTGCTTGAAGAATTTGAGGTCAGGGTCGTTTTGATTACTTGGAGATACCGGGAAATAAAAAAGGCAGAAGTTTTTTTAAACTTCTGCCTTTTCCGTTGTGGGCTGTACTGGATTCGAACCAATCCATGTAAATTTCTTATTTTTAGCTTATTAGTTCAATGTTCTTCTTTAGAACTCACCTTATCACTCCTAGTCAATTATTTTGCAATAATTTGATTAGTAATGTACTATGTAAAGATAGGAAAGAATGATAAATTAGCCTAATTGATGATATTGAATCTATTTTAAAAGTTGCTATTTGGGGTTTGATTGTATTAATTTTTTTGTTGTCTCTATTTTTTCCTTTAAAAG
>DATFMO010000221.1:0-5232 GCA_035266925.1 Sunxiuqinia sp.
TATAAATAGCCGCATAATTGACGAACAACAGCCGTAATACCAGCTTCCACTGCAAAACCCCGGTGTTGTAACCGTCCCTTTTTTCGAGGTGCCATTGTCTAACCAGAAATACGGCCGGAAAAAGCATGGGAAAAATCAACAAGAGAACCATTCCAGCATCTTTCCACAGCAGATAAGCAAACCCCCAAACGACAAAATGCCAGACCATCAACAGGATACCAGCCTTTCGTTTATCATACCAAGCATAAATCGCAGCAACAACAAAAAGAGCAAATGCCAAACTAACGGTTGTCAACTCAGTCCAATCAACCTGTGATTTTAGTGTTTTCGTTGCTGAACGAATTAAAGGAATAACAATTTCAAGCAGGTAAAAAACACCATAGATGGCAACCAATAGGGCAAGCAAATTGAATTTTGATTTTTTCATTGGGCCGGTTTTAAAAGTTACCGAACGGAAAGCAATTTTGCACGTAATTTCTTTCAATGAAAGACACCAAGAGTGAAAAGGTCAAGGCATTTAATTTATACACCATACTTTTCAAATAGATTTACGTGAAAGTTGACCGGGGAGTTATTTTATTGAAAAGAAGCCTGCCCAGAAGTAACGTATTTATCGCTGTGCGGAAATTGAGAACACCGTTCTTCCGCCCCCATACAAAATCCGCAAAAAAATTGCACACCAAAATTTAAGTTGAAAGAGAAAGGGCAAAATCATGACTAAAAAAAAAGAGACGCTAAACGGCGCCTCTCTTTTCAGTTCTTTTGTTTTAAATCATGAATTTTTATGCATCTCAGTTTTTCTTCTTGACAATGATTTCCCCGGTCATTCCCAGAGCTTCATGCGGAATACAGAAATACCGGTAAATGCCAGGTGTTGAGAATTCCTTCGAATACATGTTTCCCGGATTCAATTTGCCGGAATCAAATGCTTTTGCATTGTCAGGTAACGCCACATCTTTGGCTTTGATCGCTTGTTGTCGATCACAAGTCACCGTATGTACCAGGTCTGAAGTGTTTATCCAAACAACCCGGTTGCCTTGAGTTATCGTTAGTTTACCTGGCAAAAACTGGGCATTATTTGTCATTTTTACGGTATCAACTGCAGTCTTACCTGCTGCATAGCTGCTATTCACAGTAACCAACACAATCAAAGATGCTAACACAACACTTCGAAATAGAAAGAGCATCCTTTTAATTTTCATCATTGCAAACATGTACACCAATTAACTTATTTGTTTTATTTTCTACTGGATTTAATCTCTAAGTTATCAAACATGACATGCCAGAATGGTAATTCTTTTCCATTTGGAAGCTTAAAACCAGTATCTACAGGGCTTCCTGAAAAAGAGAAATTTTTCATGTCTGGTATCACTGGAGGCGTTATCAAGTGAAAATGACGCTTTTCTGGTGTGACATCCTTGTCAAAACCAAGTTCATAATTCTGTTTCCGTACATATTCTGTTAGCATACCATGAATCAAACGGGGAGCCGCCAAAACCTTTCCATTTTTCAGGATTTTTCCCATTCCCCAAAAAGCAAAATAAGTGTATTCGCTAGGCATCAGTGGTGTTCCAATGCCTGAAAACCCATGCAACACCATGTTCGTGGCTACTCCGCCAAATGTCGGGTAATCAATACCGTGACTGGCCATGGCATCGCAGCATTTTACCTCGTAGGTATTTCCCTGATCATCCTGCCAGCTGGCGTCCATCATCACTTTGTCATTGGTTGTAGCTGCATCGGTTGCTGTTACATCCAGGGCGGACAGCGTTAATTTCCCATTTTTCATGGTCATATACTTGTCACCAAAAGGTGTTTTCTCTTTCACGGTTGTGTATTTCCCATTTTCCTGGTTTCGCATCTTCAGAGGAACTCCGGCAACTATGGGTGTTCCACCATAATTTCGCGGCATTTTGGGGGTACCAAAAATAAGTGGATCAAGCTTTCGGTTATCAGGAAGCGCCACATGTACACCACCCGATTTTTGATCAATATCAACCTGAATAGGCCCACCCAATAATTCATAGGGCTTATCCAGCTTCGAATGAACTTTCACATAATCAGCTGATTCTGCTTCTTTACTCACTGGTTTTTCCTGCGCTGAAACATTTGAAACAATCAACAACAAGGTTACAAGTGTTGAAAGTAAACCTATACTTCTCATAATATTGGATTTTAAAAATTAATAAACTATTCGGAGATAGATTAAACAGTTATTGATCAACGCGCAAAGCGCATACCATGAATCCTAAAATCAATCGCAATAATGTCGATTATACATCATAACCATCTGACGTGTAAAAAATTAGAAACATACTGGCTAATTGCAAAAGGAATCAGCTCAATGAAATTTTAATTAATGGTGTGGAGTATCTTTTACAGATCAATTCCACATTTTTCGAAAAAACGCCTGATAGCAAGAACATGAGACATCCTGAAACAAAAAGAAAAATTTGACGTTTTCAGTTCTACATTAAAATTTAGTTATTTTGCCCAACGAATTAAAGGTTTCTATTATGAATGATTTTCAACAGATACCATCACCTTGTTTTGTGCTTGAAGAATCGTTGCTCAGAGAAAATTTGAAATTAATCCGTTCGGTAGCTGATGCTACTAACGTGGAAATCATTGTGGCATTCAAAGGATTTGCCATGTGGGGCGCATTTCCCATCGTGAGGGAATATTTTAAAGGAGCGACGGCGAGCTCACTGAATGAAGCGCAATTGTGTGTTGAAGAGATGAAGAATCGCGCACACACTTATGCGCCCGTTTACGATCCGGATGAATTTCAGCAGATCATGGAGTGCTCCAGTCACATCACCTTTAATTCACTGAGTCAATTCAAAAAATTTGCTCCAGAGCTGGCCAAACAGGACCGAAAGGTATCAGTCGGGCTGCGTGTCAATCCTGAATTTTCAGAAGTCGAAACCGAATTGTATAACCCTTGTGCACCAGGTTCTCGCCTTGGAGTAATTGCGGACCAATTGCCGGACAAACTTCCGGAAGGCATTGAAGGATTGCACTTTCATACCCTTTGTGAGTCCTACTCCACTGATTTGGAGAAAACGCTTGCTGCAGTGGAAGAAAAGTTCGGTCGTCACTTTCAACAGATTAAATGGCTGAACATGGGAGGCGGCCATTTAATGACCCGAAAATGCTACGACACTGACCATTTGATAAAACTGCTAAAATCATTCAAGAGCCGTTATCCGCATTTGCACATCATTATGGAACCGGGCAGTGCCTTTGCATGGGAAACCGGCTTCTTAAAAGCCACTGTTTTTGATGTGGTTGAAAATCATGGCATCCAAACAGCCATGCTCAATGTATCGTTCTCGGCTCACATGCCCGATTGCCTGGAGATGCCCTACCAGCCACGTATTCGGCATGCCAACTCAGAGTCCATCGAAGGGAAACCGACCTATCGTATGGGAGGCAATAGCTGTCTGAGTGGCGATTACATGGGTTATTGGTCATTTGACCAGGAATTGCAAGCTGGAGACACCATCATCTTCGAAGACATGATTCACTACACCATGGTAAAAACTACCTTTTTCAATGGGGTGAAACATCCGTCCATCGGGATTTTGAAATCAAATGGTGAATTCCAGTTACTTCGCCAGTTTGGCTATGAAGACTACAAAGGGAAATTGAGTTAGAAAAGTTTCAAATTCCAGGTTCCAGGTTTCAAAATTCAAAAAATGGCTTTCACGTTATTTTAATCATGGTTGTCAATTGAGCCAGTTCAGCGTTTTTTAAAGAAAATTCATTATCGGAGATTTTCAGCGTGTTTGGCATGATTCAACCATCTAAAATCCAGAGGGATTTTATAGGTAATAAAAACTTTAGATACGAAAAAAGGTGGTTGTATTATTTATCCGTTTCCTGAAATTTTCGCTCCAATTCTTCGACCTGCATTTTGTGCTTGTCAAAATTGACAAACCGCATCATAACCAATACGAAAGCCATAAAAATCAGAAAAAACAAAAATACATGTTGCCAACTCATGTAAGTTTTTAACTCCCCCATCAGCCAGGCACCGCCAGCGAGTCCGAGGTTGGCAATCGCCATGTAAAGCGTAAATTGGGTTGCCGCCACCCGCTTCCAGCAAAGCTGCATGGCAACCGCTAAAATAGCAATGGTAATGAAGGTATCGAGGATGTAAAAAACGACAAAGAAACTAATGACAAAAATCTCATTTGTCCAGTACTGGGGCAATAGCGCCATCACCAATAATACACCAACTAAGGCCAGTGCGTACAAGACAATCATCCTGATTTTACCAAACAGATCAATCATGGCACCAGCTACAAACATGCCTAAAATTCCGCCAACAAGGGTCGTTGTAGCAAAAATATGTGAAAAATGAGTATCAGTCCATCCCAATTTTTGGACTGTAAAAACCGGCAAAGCGGTGTCTACTAAAGCTCCTCCAACCCGGTAGGTAAAAACAGCAATGCCCATGTACAAACTCACGGGCAAGGTGAATACCCTGAGTAAGCTTTTAAATATGATCTTCCAACCATGTAGCTGAATTTTACTGGCTTCGGGAGATGCTTCACCTGGTGTCCAGGGAGTCAGCTTTTCGCCGGGACGCTCTTTTAAAAACATGGGGATTAGCATGATTGCCATGATGACCACTCCAAACATTGCCATTGCAACCAGGTAACTGTAATGAGCAATTAACCAACTAGTCACAGCAACTGTTGCTGAAACTCCAATAATTTTGGAGCCCCACATCAGTCCGTTGGCACGCGCCTGCTGATCTTCCGGCAAAATATCGATGGCAAGACTATCAATGGAAATATCCTGAAAAATACCAGCCAGGCTGCTCATAAATCCAATGAACATGAGCATTGATAAATGATTCAGGGGATTAGCAACAAAAGCCAGCCCAATAAAACTTGCAACCAAACCTGCTTGTCCAAACAAAATCCAGGGTTTTCGGCGCCCCATCGGCAAATAGGTGAAACGATCCATCAACGGAGCAGCCACAATTTTAAAACTCCATGGCAGACCGACTACGGCGATAAAACTTCCAATTTCAGCGGGTGTTTTACCATTCATCGCCATCCATGCTGGCATGGCATACCAAAGTAATCCGTTGGGTATTCCCTGGGCAAAATACAAGGCTGCAAAAGTGAGGTAGCGCAATAATGAACTTTCGGATAAGGCAGGAACTTTTTCTTGCCTGGCCAATGTTTTCTCAAATGTTAGCATACGCATTCATAT
>DATFMO010000222.1:0-5164 GCA_035266925.1 Sunxiuqinia sp.
CATCACGCTCTGCCCCATCATATTTAGCAAATCGACCCGGTGCAGAAAGTCTTTTTCGTTCACTTTCCGATCCTGCATCAGGCTATGGAGCGAAATTTCACAAAACGCAATGGTATTGTCAGGTTTGTAATCTTCATCACGTTTAAAGATCGTTAAACTGTCACGGATGAATTTCAGGCCCAGATTGCTAATTGGTCGAAAGTTCCCTCTCATCAACATGACATTCTTCTTGTAAAGCATGTCACTCGGCTGCCGGACTTTCCCCAACTCGTCAAACATGATAGCCGGAGTCATATTATTGCTTACCAACATTAAATTTAACAGGCGATTGTCCACCCAAGACATGTCAGGCCCATCCACATAAATGTAGTCAACCTCAACGCGGTCTGCATCCAAATTGTCTAGTAAAGACAATAAAATTTTTCGTGGGTCTTCCCACTGAAATAAGCCTCCGTAAATGAGGTTAATTCCCAGTGTACCAAGGCTATATTGTTGCAACAGGGTGTCGTTTTCATGCAAGTTCACATGGATAAGGATTTTGTTCGGATGATACCTGTCGGTTCCTTCAACAGCAATTCCCAACCATCCGTTTCCCTGATTCGTTTTCTTGAAATTAAGCGTCTCTACCGTATTGGCAAAAGCAAAGAATTTTTGTGGGTTCTTTTTATCCAAAATCTCAATCAGTTCACCATATTCGTAGTCCACCATCTTTTTCAAACGATCTTCAGCCACATACCGGGAGGGATTGTCTTGATTGTAAAAATGATCACTAAATACCTTGTCGTAAGCGGAAATGGACTTAGCCACCGTATTCGAAGCACCTCCAGCCTGAAATAAATGCCGTGCTGTTTCCTGCCCGCCGCCAATCTCGGCAATGGCTCCGTAATACATGGAATCTATATTGATGTGAACCGATTTCTCTTTCGTACTTAATTTTGTTGATCTATTGATTTGAGGATTCATGCTGTTTTTTTTTGTTTTATTACGAATTTTGGGATTTCAAATTCAAGAACCCTAATTTTATTTAGCAACGCTAACTTATTGCTTTTGTTTAGGCTTTTTCACTATCTTTTTGTTGCATCCCCGGTGTCAGGATAGAATCCGATCAATTTTTTTTGAAACGTATTGCGCTTGCTGACATTCTGTTTTCTACAGTACCTATTCTTACCGATTTTACGGGGACTGGCTCTTTGAACGGTTTGATTTCCTGTCCTCTAATTTGAATTTAAGGAATCGTTAATTCAAGGTTATCTCGAGTTGATCTGCTTTTTAAGTTGCTCCCATTCGTCCTTCAACAAACGATAATAAATGGTGTCTCTTCTGCGTCCGTGTGTCATCAAGGTATGACTTCTTAAAATCCCTTCTTCCTTCAAGCCAATTCGAAGCATGGCTTGTCTGGCATATGTATTTAACACATCCGTTTTTAGTTCAACCCTCTCGAAACAAAGCTCTTCGAAACAGTATTTAAGCAGCAAATATTTCACCTCGTCATTAAAACCTTTCCCTTGAAACTCACGCCCAATCCATGTCCAGCCAATTTCAATCCGCTTGTCTCGTTCCGAAATATTTCCCAAACTAGTAGAACCGATGATTCGATTTTGCTTCTTTTCAATCAATGTAAGTGCCAAGCGTTTCTTTGCTTTCAATTGATCAACAGCCTCATCAACCCAGGTAATCAATACATCTTTATCAGATAAATCACTGGTAAAATAGTTCCACATTGATTGATCATTCGTCAAATTCTCGAAAGCATCGAAATCGCTTCGTCGCACTGGACGAAGTTTAACACATTCATTTTCCAGTTCGAAATTGAAATCCATTGGGTATCAGTTTTTCTTCTATTGTTGGCATCAATATTCTTTCGTTCCTTTTTCACGCCACAGCGATCAATTTTTTCAACTGCCTCAAATCGCCTTGTTTCATTTTGGTCGCAATCATATTTGGGCCCGAATAATATCGGAATCTCACGTCATCAGCTTGCAGGAGTTTTTTGATAATCTGCTCATTTAGCGCATAGGCAATTTTGAAATTCTTCCTGCTATACTGGGTGTATCCCGTCACGACCGAAACCTCGGTCGAATCAGCTGTCATTACTGATTTTTTATCCTCCGAGATTAATGTTGAATTTTCAGCTTCCATACGGTCAAATGTGATTGGAAACACCTCGTCATTGATCATTAAATAAACCTTGTCTTCCAGATTGTATGATCTTGTACTCATGACTAAAACATCGAAAACTGTGTACGAAATATCTCGATTCTCATGAAATTCTTTCAAGAAAGTTTGCTTGGCATAGTAAAACGGGGTATCCTTCTCCTGTGCCTTATTGTAATAAATCTCCTTCCGGATTCGTTTGGTTGATTTCACAGTGTCGTTTTCCACACGTATGCGCGAATAATGACTAATAAACATGCAGCTCTGCATACCTATAATTATGCAGAATGAGGTGACTGTCTTGAGAACGAAGAAGTGATTTCCTGAGGTACGATTTGGTTTCATTTATTTTCAATTTATATTAAGGTCATCCTTTCATATTGAGGGATTCCGACCTTTTTTATAGTTCTTGATCATCTTTCCAAATTCTTTGTCTCTTTTCCGTTTCTCCGCAACTGTCGACTCAAAATGCGCTTTTTCTTTCTCCATTTTTAAGTAATTTTCGTAAAAATTTCGGTCGACTTCACCACGCTCAACAGCATCTAGAACAGCACACCCCGACTCGTCGGTATGCGAACAATCTTTAAATTTACAGTTTTGTGAAAAACTGGCAATTTGATCAAAAGTGGTCTCTAAACCTCTGGAAGTATCGGCAATTCCAACTTCACGCATTCCCGGGTTGTCGATTAAAATTCCACCATCTGCAAGCACAATTAATTCCCGATGGCTGGTAACATGCCGCCCCCGGTTGGAATGCTGACTGATGACATCCGTTTTCATAATTGCTTGGCCGGAAAGGTTATTTAAGAGTGTCGACTTGCCAATGCCTGAGGAACCCAACAGGCAATAGGTTTTTCCATTCTCAATCCTGCATTTCAGTTTGAGATAGCCATCATTAGTTTCATTACTAATGGCAACTACAGAGACATTTTTGATGCGATGTTTGATCAGATGATCGATTTCTACAATCCGCTGTTCATCAACCAAATCAGTTTTCGTTAGCACAATAATCGGCTTCACTTTCGAGGAATAACAAATCGTGAGGTAGCGTTCCAGACGATTGATATTAAAATCACGATCAATAGCCTGAACGATGAAGGCAAAATCAATATTCACAGCGATAAGCTGGACTTCACCCAATTGGTCAACAGCTTTTCGTTTAAGTACTGAAAATCGAGGTAAAATTTTATGAATGATGGCAAAATTGGCTTCATAGTTGATCAATGCGACCCAATCACCCACGGCCGGAAAATCCTGGCGTCCCCTGGCAGAAAATCGGAGATTACCGGTGATTTCCGCTTCCATCTCACCTTGTTCGGTCACGACGATATAGCGTTCCTTGTGTTCTAAAATGACCCGACCAATCTCGTAATCTGCCAGGTGATTTTTAACCCGCAACTTTTCAAGTTGATCATTGTATCCCAAGTCATGCAGTTTCACTTTGGTCTTTAATTAGTGGTTTGAGATTTATTCTGCAAAATCACCACTACTTGATTTTATCCATCTCATAATAGACAAGTTACAACGATTTGGCGTAATGTCGCTAATCATACTTCCTTAAAAAATCAATTGTAGATAGAAACCCTGCAAATTACGCAATTCTTATCAGCGGATGGCAATTTTATCGGTCATCTTTTTAGTCTCATTCTGAAGGTGTTTCAACAAATCCTGACTGATCAGATATTGAGTAATTTTTTCCGAATTGCCACCTGTTGCATTCGAAACCTGTATCGTATCCTGAAAAGTTCCACTTAAAATAAATTGAAGGGAGTCTGAATTTTCGACGCTTAAAATTTTAGCGTTGACCTTACCTGAAACAAAATAATTAGTTCCACTCTCCTCTTCCGTTAATTTGAAGAATGTATCACGTTCAAATCTTGTATTTGTAATCGTATAACTTTCGGAAGATTTCCCGTTAATTGTTTTGGTGGTAAACATTGAATCACGTTTCACGAATGAAGAAAATGGCTTCAATTTTTTGATCGATGAAATGCGTACAATTTTATTTCTTTTTTTACGATAATTGGAATTCGTTTTGGAAATCGGTGATTCCAGTCTGACTAACGTGGTTTGTAAATTTCCGGAAATTTTGTAATTGAATTTCAAATCCGCTTTGGTTTGGCAAGATGAAAGAAGTCCAATCATTGCACCCAACAACAGCACACGCTTTAAATCTAATAAGTTCATACTGAGAATTTGTTTTGGCTTCCTTTTAAAGGATTGTTAAAATTATCTAGCTCATCTGAATTATCAAACTACAAATTCCCTATATTATAAGTTATCAGCGCCGTTGCTACAATTGCCCTAAGCCACTATAAACAAACATCTTGAATTAAATAAGCATGAATAAGAAAGTGAACGGGTAATTATACCAGAAGTGAAAATCATTCAAAAAATCGTTGTCAATAATCATTCCTTCTGGCTAGGTTTAACGTCCTAAAAACTAAAAAAAATAGGGCCACAACATTTCGTGACCCTACATATATTATTAAATCGATTTTATTACTCTCTCACCTTCCCAAAGTCTCAAAGTCCCAAAGTCTCATTCTCCCAGAATCTCACACTCCTACTTTCTGATACAACTCTTCGCGTCTGGCCTTAATTTCTTCGCTGCTAATGTAATCGTCGTACTCCATTTGCTTGTCGATGATGCCGTTGGGCGTCAACTCAATGATACGATTACAAACGGTGTGAATAAATTCGTGGTCATGTGACGACATCATGATGTTGCCTTTGAACTGTGTCAGGCGGTTGTTGAATGCCTGGATCGATTCCAGATCGAGGTGGTTGGTTGGTGTATCCAGGATCATCAAGTTGGCATTGGCCAGCATCATTTTGGCAATCATGCAACGCATCTTCTCTCCTCCTGAGAGCACCTTGGTATTTTTAAAGATCTCTTCACCTGAAAACAACATTTTGCCCAGGTAGCCGCGCAAGAACTGCTCGCTGGTATCCGAACTATATTGTCCCAACCAGTCAACCAAAGAAAGATCTTTTTCAAAGAACTCCG
>DATFMO010000223.1:0-10130 GCA_035266925.1 Sunxiuqinia sp.
AAATTGTTGGTTGAAGAACAATTAATGGACGCTGCAGCTATTGGCAACCTGAGAACAGGAGAACTTTACGGTCTGAATGTATTGGATCGGGGAATCGAAACCAATAAGAAAAATTACACCCGTTTTTGGATTTTATCGAAACGTGCCAATCAGTCCATAGACAATAATAAGGCCTCTATTTGTTTCGAGGTGGGCCATTATTATGGTGCGCTGGCCAAAGTGTTGGATATTTTCGCAGAAAATAAAATTAACCTCAATAAAATCCAGTCGATACCCATTTTGGGGAAACCGAATGAATATACCATCCATGTTGATGTGGAGTGGGACAAGGTTGGAAATTATGAACATGCCATTCACCAGATCTTGAAAAATGTTTCAAGTTTATCGATTTTGGGAGAATACATCCGTGGTGAACTGGAAATACAAAATCAGTAATAAAACATAGAATTATGAGTAAAATAGGATTGTTTTTTGGACCTGAAAAAGGATCGGTCGACCGTGTAGCCAGGAAAATTGCTGAGACTATCGGTGAAGATAAAATTGAATTGGTTTCCGTAAATCATGCTTCTGCTGCAGATTTGGAGAAATACGACAAAATCATTTTCGGTATTTCTACCGTCGGCAAGGAAACCTGGGATTCAGAATATTCAAATACCGATTGGAGCAAGTTCTTCCCAGAAGTTAGGAAGGTTGACTACTCCGGAAAAACAATGGCTATTTTTGGTTTGGGCGATCACATCACTTACCCGGAACATTTTGTAAACGCCATGGGGCGATTGGCCAAGGAATTGCAAAAGCAAAATGGCAAACTGGTCGGTGGTGTTGAGCCGGAAGGCTATGAGTTTGAAGAATCGGAAGCCTTGGTCAATGGTAGTTTTGTTGGTCTGCCACTGGATGAAGATTTTGAACCCGAACTAACAAACGAACGTGTTGATGCTTGGTTAAAATCTATTCAAAGCGATTTCGGATTTTAATCAACAAAAAGATGATAAAATTCAGGTCATGAAAATGGCCTGAATTTCTTTTAATTTCACCGAAAATAATTCGGAAAACTATCAATTTAATTCTTTGCAGCAGAAAGTGTTTTCGATTTGAAAAACCTGTTTAGTAATACTGTTTAGCTACTTGCTAAATCGGGAATACTTTGCTTTTTTTAACTCTAATTTTATCGATTTAAGATGAAAAAAACGCCCATTAATCAACAATTGATCGAAAAAAATATTGCCAAACTTCGAATCGAAAATGTCGGTCAGGCATCCATTCGCGAAATTGTTGCCTTGGTCAATTTAATTGAGGAAGAAAGTCCGGAGAAATACATCCGGATGGAAATGGGCGTACCCGGCCTGCCACCTGCGCAGGTTGGTGTTAAAGCCGAGATTGAAGCATTGAAATCGGGCGTTGCTTCGATTTACCCAATGATTGATGGGGCCAAAGTCTTAAAGCACGAAGCCAGTCGTTTCGTCAAACTGTTCATGGATGTTGATGTGTCTCCACAAGGCTGTGTGCCCACCGTAGGCTCCATGCAGGGAACTTATTCAGCATTACTTGTTGCCAGCAATATTGATCCGAAGAAAGACACGGTGCTGTTTATTGATCCGGGATTTCCGGTGCAAAAGCAGCAGATGCTGGTCATGGGGCACAAATACGAAAGCTTTGACGTGTTTAATTACCGTGGTGAAAAATTACGCGACAAATTAGAGAGCATCCTTTCCAAAGGGCATATCAATTCAATTATTTACTCGAACCCTAACAATCCAAGTTGGATTTGTTTTACGGAGGATGAATTGAAAATCATCGGTGAGATGTCCCAAAAGTATGATGTCATCATCATGGAAGACCTGGCCTATTTCGCCATGGATTTCCGCAAAGATTTGTTTTCACCAGGAAGGCCACCTTACCAGCCAACAGTGGCCCGTTATACCGATAATTTTGTCCTGTTTATTTCAAGCTCTAAAATATTTAGTTATGCCGGCCAGCGTATTGGTGTCATGATTGTGTCTGACGCATTGTACAACCGCGATTACCCGAACCTTAAACCGCGTTTTCAAAGCAATAGTTTTGGAAATACGATCACCCTTCGTGTGTTGTATGCTATTTCGTCTGGTACAAGTCATTCAGGGCAATATGCCTTGGCTGCCATGCTAAAAGCCGCCAGTGATGGCGATTTCAACTTTGTTGAAGATGTGAAGGAATATGGTGAAAAAGCCAAGATCATGAAGAATCTTTTCCTAAAAAGCGGTTTCCAGATCGTTTATGAAAAAGATGGCGAAGATCCGATTGCAGATGGTTTTTACTTCACTATTGCCTATCCGGGAATGACCGGTGAGGAATTGCTGGCAACTATTCTCTATTATGGCGTTAGCGCCATTACATTGAAAAATACAGGCAGTGAAAAAGAAGGTTTGCGTGCCTGTGTTTCACATGTTAGCCGGTCGCAGTTTGGCGACCTTGAAAAACGATTGGCGCTGTTTGCTGCCGATCATCCGGTGAATTAATACTTGGTAGAAAATGAACGCCTATTCACTAGCGACAACCGATGATTTGACCTTGATCCAATTGAAAACGTTTTTCGCGGATCAAGAGCCAGTCATATTGAAAAAAGGGGAGTTGTTTCTGGATTATGGCGAGCCCAACCAAAAGTTGGCAATCCTGCTGAAAGGATTGTTGTATGCCACTTATGTTGCTGATAACGGGCAGGAGTGGATCTCCCGGTTCTTCTATACACCGACAAACGCCATTATCAGTAGTCACGATTCTTTCATGCATGGAGAAAAGTCGATCGAAGCCATCCGGGCCTATGAAGATTCAGAATTGATTTATGTTACAAAAGCGGATTTTGACGAGTTGATTACTACCAATTCCGATCTTCAGTATTTGGTTATGAAAATGGCTGAAGAAAGCTATGTCAATGCCTTGAAACGTGTACATATGCTGCAGTCGTTGTCAGCATCACAGCGGGTGAAACGATTTGTCAAAGAGCACGGCGACTTGGTTTCGCGGGTGCAACGGCAGCATGTGGCCTCGTACCTGGGGATTCACCGGAACATTTTTACGCGAATCCTGAATAGTATCTGATTTCGCAACATTTGTTGCAAAAAGAATATCAGTGATGTTATAGTTTTGTATTGATCGCCCGAAAAAACCCGAATGGCGGGCATTCTGGATAGAAGGTAAAAGAAAATTTAAAATAAAAAACCATGGCAAAAGTAGTAGGAGCAGTCACTGTTGACACCGAGGAGTGTAAAGGATGCGGACTGTGTGTTGTTGCTTGTCCTCAACTCGTTCTGGCTCAGAACAAACAGGTGAATAGCCGCGGCTATCACTATTCATTCATGGAAAATCCCGAAGCGTGTATTGGATGTTCAAACTGTGCAGTTGTTTGTCCGGATTCCTGTATTGAAGTGTATCGTGTAAAACTGCAAAATGCTGAAATCAACTAAAGTTTCAATAGATGGGAGATTTAAGATTAATGAAAGGGAATGAGGTAATTGCCGAAGCCGCCATTCGTTGTGGCTGCGACGGTTACTTTGGTTACCCAATCACCCCGCAGTCGGAGGTGATGGAAACGTTAATGGCCCGCGAGCCCTGGGATGAAACCGGGATGGTGGTGTTACAGGCCGAGAGTGAGGTGGCCTCCATCAATATGGTTTATGGGGCTGCCGGATCAGGTAAGAAAGTGATGACATCGTCGTCAAGTCCCGGCGTTAGTTTAATGGCTGAAGGTATTTCATACATTGCCGGAGCCGAACTTCCATGCCTGATTGTCAATGTTCAGCGTGGTGGCCCGGGACTTGGCACCATTCAACCTTCGCAAGCCGATTATTTTCAATCCACCAAAGGGGGAGGGCATGGAGACTATCGATTGATCGTTCTGGCTCCCGCTTCGGTGCAGGAGATGAACGACTTTGTTGCATTGGGATTTGACTTGGCTTACAAATACCGAAATCCAGCCATGATCCTGACTGATGGAGCAATTGGCCAGATGATGGAAAAAGTGGAATTGAGCGATTTTCAAACCCGAATGACCGAAGACGAAATTGAAAGCAAAACAGGAAGCTGGGCTACTCGTGGCAAAAAGAAAAATCGCGAACGTAATATCATCACTTCGCTTGAGTTGGATTCTGAAAAAATGGAAGAAAACAACCTGCGTTTCCAGGAAAAATACCAGCGCATGGAAGCCGAAGAAGTGCGTTATGAAACGTTCCAGTGCGAGGATGCTGAATATATTATGGTCGCCTTTGGTTCAGCTGCACGTATTTGTCAGAAGTCAGTTGAGCTGGCTCGTGCCAAAGGATTGAAGGTCGGATTGTTGAGACCAATCACACTCTATCCTTTCCCGAAACAACCATTGGCTGACATAGCCAAACAAGTGAAAGGATTTATGACTGTTGAACTGAATGCCGGACAGATGATTGAAGATGTGCAATTGGCCGTTTCATGTTCTGGATGTTCAGTACCTGTGAGCTATTTCGGCCGGATGGGCGGAGTGATTCCAACACCGGGAGAAGTGGTAGAAGCTTTGGAAGAAAAATTTATAAAGGCATAGCGATGGAATTACAAGAAATAATGAAGCCCGAAAACCGGGTTTATGAGAAACCAAAATTACTGACTGAAAATACCATGCACTATTGTCCAGGCTGTAGTCATGGTGTAGTTCACAAGTTGTTGGCTGAAGTCATTGAAGAACTGGAGATCCAAGGTCGAACAGTTGGAGTGTCCCCGGTTGGTTGTTCCGTCTTTGCCTACAATTATATCGATATTGACTGGCAGGAAGCTGCTCACGGAAGGGCGCCCGCAGTTGCTACCGGCATTGCTCGGGTGAATCCTGAAAAGGTGGTTTTCACTTATCAGGGCGATGGTGATTTGGCCTCCATCGGAACGGCTGAAATCATGCACGCTTGCAACCGGGGGGAAAATATGGTGGTTGTGTTTATTAACAACGCCATCTACGGAATGACAGGTGGTCAAATGGCCCCAACAACACTGATCGGACAAGTCACTTCAACGACCCCTTGTGGCCGTGATGTTGGCCGCAACGGCTACCCACTAAAAATTACCGAATTGATCGCTCAGCTGCCGGGAACATCATATGTCACTCGACAGGCTGTTCATACACCAGCTACTTCAAGGAAGTGCAAAAAAGCTTTGAAAAAAGCCTTCCAAAATGTGTTGGACAAGAAGGGAACCTCGTTTATTGAGGTTGTTTCAACATGCAGTTCTGGTTGGCGTCTGAATCCGGTTGAGGCGAACCAATGGATGGAGCAAAATATGTTCCCGTTTTATCCGGTAGGCGATTTGAAAGATGCCGAAAAGGATGCTGTTGAACCTGTATTGGAAAAAGAACTAAAAAACTGAAATCATGACTGAAGAAATCATAATAGCTGGCTTTGGAGGACAAGGTGTTTTGTCCATGGGGAAAATTTTAGCCTATTCCGGAGTCATGCAGGACCAGGAAGTGACCTGGTTCCCATCGTACGGACCGGAGATGCGGGGAGGAACGGCGAATGTTTCGGTGATCATCAGTGATACCCGGATCAGTTCGCCCATTTTGCACGAGTTTGATACCGCTATCATCCTGAATCAGCAGTCGATGGATAAGTTTGAGAAAAGTGTAAAACCGGGTGGTGTTCTATTGTACGATCCCAATGGGATTGTGCATCCGCCTACCCGAACCGACATCAATATTTATAAAATTGAAGGCACCAAAATAGCGGCCGATCTGGGCAATGTTAAAACATTCAATATGGTAGTTCTGGGCGCCTATCTAAAAGCCAAACCCGTGGTGAAGATGGATAGTGTTGAAAAAGGATTGGAGAAGTCGCTTCCGGAGCGTCACCATAAATTAATTCCTTTAAATCTGCAAGCGATCCAGGCCGGACAAGAGAAATTAGAAGTTGTCAATCAGTTGTAACTAGTAAAAAACTCAGTTAAGAAAAAGCAGGTATCCATACGAATACCTGCTTTCCTTTATTATTGACACTACACTTTGTATAAGGATATTACAATATCTTTCGACGATCTCTTATAAAATTTTGAAAAAAGTTACCATCTTTTGAAGCATAAAGTTTGATGATTTTGACCCCACTTTCGTCAATTTTTAACGATTGATTGTCCTCTGTGTACCTCTTTTTTAAATACCCCACCATTGCAAAACTCAGAACCAACATCAAAAGAAAATTAGCTGTGACATTTAAATAATTCTGTAACGTCAATCCAATCAACAAGAACAGTACCGTATAGGCAACTAAAAAGCTGGTTGCCTGAATGTGTGTTAGGCCTGATTTGATGAGCAAGTGATGGATGTGATTCATATCAGGACTGAACGGTGATCGTTTTTGGATGATTCGTATGGTAAATACACGAAGTGTATCTGTTATTGGCACAATTAATAAAGCTAAAGCTATAATCGGTGCTTGTTTAATCTGCATGGCAACAGGCGCTTTGATGTTTAGCTCATTAAATTTGATGGTCATGGCGGCTAGAAAAATCCCCAGGATCAGTGAGCCAGTGTCACCCATGAAGACTTTATTTTTACCACCCCACAGGTTGTAACGCAGATAAGCCAACAGGCTGCCGGCCATAGCAGTGCAGATAATGCCATAAGCGATGAAACCAGCCACGTAAAACCAAGTCCCTAGACTTGCTGAAACAAGCAATCCAATGCTTCCGGCCAGCCCGTCAATTCCGTCGATTAGGTTCATCGCGTTGATCAGATAAACGACAATGACTGTCGTTAATGGAATGCTGATCCAATTATTGATGTAGTAGGTATCCAGAATGCCATAAAAGTGGTGAATCTGAAAATTTCCCATCACTACCAGAATTAAAGCGGCTACAATTTGAACAATTAGCTTTTTCCGTGCTGCTATAATCAAGATATCGTCCTTTAATCCAATAAAAAACATCATCGTAATTCCAACGAAGAGAAAACGTAAACCAGGCAACGTTTTCTCCGGTAAAAATAGCATGGAACTCAATGTGAGCCCAATAAAAATAGCGATTCCTCCAAGTGTGGGAACAACCGTTTTATTCAACTTGCGATGGTCTGGTACATCCATCAAATTTTTGGCATTCGACACTTTGACGATTGTCGGAATAGAAAGGTAGGTGAGAAAAAAGCTGGTAATGATGTTTGAAAGCAGTGCGATATTCACGATAGTGATTTTTATGATCTCAGCAAAGATACCTATTAATATTTCATTGTGTTAAGTGAGGCTTATTATTTCATGAACGACACGTTTTACGATAAGAAGTGGTCGTTTTCTAGGATGAATTGAATTATTATGCTTCTATTTTAGTTTTGCTAAGTTGATGAATTAAGTTATTTTATGCACAAATTATAATATTATTCTTGAATTCTTTTTGTAAAAAATAAGTATTAATTAGTTGTTATTTATTATATGTTGTTTGTGTTATAAATGCTTCTATGTGTGAATAAAAAATCTATCTATAAAAAGATAAGGATATCTTTAAATCTAAAATAATGATAATATATTATGATTAATGTAGTCCATTGTTCTATTGTTTTGTAATGATCTTTAGTTTAATATATTTATAATGAATATTTTAGGGTTGTCTTTTTTTTTGTTTTGAAGAGTGTAATGACAATAGAGCTGTTTTTGTTGCACGCCTTATCAGGATATTGATGTTTTTAGGTGGTTATTATTTGTTAAGTATAATGGATGTGATTTTAACCGTGGCCTCAGGTATCTTTCTCTATTTTAAGACGTTTTTTGCAGGAGAGGAAGTTCTTCTTGTGCTTTTATATAGTCTTCCGGGATGTCAATTTCCATGAAATAGCAGTCCTGGACCAATTCACCAAATTTGAGTTTCGGAAAGGTAGTTTCCATAAATTCCTTTTCAATGGAAAATTTATCTTTTGCCGGTAAGTGTTTCTGTATTGATTTGTTTGCCAGGTAAATGCTCCCTTTTTATCGGTTTAAATGACCAAATAGCTTTTTTTCAATCAGGTAGCAGATAATATGGCCAATTAGGATATGCGCTTCCTGAATACGAGGTGTTTCTGTTGAAGGAACTTTCAGACAGAAGTCACATTGGTCGGCCATTTTGCCGCCTGTTTCGCCGGTGAGCCCCACGGTAATCAGCCCTTTTTGTTTGGCTTTGATTACCGCTTCAATTAAGTTCACGGAGTTACCGGATGTCGATATGGCGATAAACAGATCACCAGCGTTTCCCTGAACTTCAACCTGTCGTGAAAAAAGTTGGTCAAAACCAAAATCATTTCCAATGGATGTCATAATCGAACTATCCGTTGTGAGTGCGATGGATGGAATACCGGGACGGTTGAAATAAAAGCGGTTGACCAGTTCTGCTGAAATGTGCTGGGCGTCTGCAGCACTGCCACCATTTCCGGCCAACAGTGTTTTGCCACCATTTTGATAGGCTGTAATACACCTCTCGGCAACTTCCTGAATCTGGTCTAATAGTTCCTGATCTTCGAGGATGCGTTGTTTGACTTCAATGGATGCTTTTATTTGGTCTTTAATCATGTTTGTTCGTTTTAATAGTTTTGTGAATGGTTGCGGATCCCCGGGTTTCTGCGATCGTGGTTGTTCATGATTTTCCACCCTTTACAGGCGTCTTTCGAAAAATGAAAATTCATGAGCTGTCCTTCCAATTTCTGCTGTGCCTTTACGACTTGTACCCTTTTTATCGGATGAACCAATAACATGATGAATCCACCGCCTCCCACACTGGATCCTTTCCCGGCAATTACACCATTCGACATAGGAACATCAAAAAATTCATCAATTACGGGATTTGAAATCTTCTCGGCCATCTTCTTCTTCGCGATCCAGGATTGCCCAGGAATTTGCCCGAATGGTTGAATGTCACCTCTTAGAACCGCTTCTTTCAGTTCTACAGCAGCTTGTTTCGGGGCGTGCATGGCATCAATCGATTGCTTGTTGCCCGAGTGCGTATTTATTTGTTGTTGATCAATGCTCTCAACAGAAGACCGCGAAGCTCCAGTGTAGTATAAACCCATCAAGGTTTCCAGATCATCTTTGATCCAGTTTTTGATTCGTAAGGGGGGCACGATGACTTTATATTCATTAAAAAACCCCATGAAGTTGAATCCTCGAAAGGCAGTTGAATAGTCGTTCTTTTTTACGCTGCCTGTCAAACCTGGTCGAAGAGGAGCTTTTGATCGTGTAATCATTTTTATCAATTTGATCTTGTCTATGGTTCTGATCAAGTGACGATTCAGGCGCTTGAATTGGACCATTTTTTATTCGCCACCAAAGGTAATTGAATCCTGTTTAGTTTGCATGTAAATGGGGAAGAATTTGAGGAAGCGTGAGAGGGGTTGATGATGAAAGGAAAAGAGTGTGGGAGAGTAAGAATTGAGAAAGTGTCAGGAGTGATCAGTGTTCAGTGTCAGTTATCAGCATTCAGAATTCAATCAAAAAGACACAAAGAATAGCAGCTGTAGCGCCACGACATGTCGTGGCCATGACCAAAAAAACGTAAACAGTTGTCAGTATCCAGAATCAAGTAGCCAACATCCTGTTTCTCATTAGCCATCAGTCGAAAAAATAGTCGTGAAATCTGAGTAATTTGTGAACCAAAAAAAAACAAATGCATGACGGATATTCAAAATGAATTCATAACGGTCGAATAATAAGTGACAGGGCCACGACATGTCGTGGCCTTACTTTCGCGAGAATTGCACTAATTACACCTCTTGTCATTCTCGTCGTTACGAGCGGCTCACCTGTAATCCCGTTTGGGAAAGTGACAGGTCAACGAAACGGGCCCGGTTGTTGGGCGGATTGTTGTTCAGTTCTTGTTTGATACGGGCAGCTGCTTCAGCATCCTTGGCCATGATAAACATGTAGCCGCCGCCACCGGCCCCAGGTAGTTTGTAGGCCAATGACCAGTCATCAATTCGACGGATGATGTCTTGCACTGCGGGCGGATTTGTTCCGGCATCCAGTTGTTGCTTTTGCTGCCAGGTGACAGCTACCTCATGGGCTAACTCTTCGTAGTTTCCTCGCTGGATGGTTTCAAAAGTCTCGAGCGCATGGTTCTTCATGTCGTGAAGAATGGCCAGGTGGCTGTTGGAATTGAGGAACATACCACGTACAATTTCGGATAGAATATTCTTC
>DATFMO010000224.1:0-9436 GCA_035266925.1 Sunxiuqinia sp.
CGTTCCAATGATAATCATGCAAATCAATTACTTCCGACGCTTCATGCACTCCCTCTGGTTGCGACAGCGATGCCGGATCGGGAAAAGATTCAGCATTATTGATTTGATAACGATAGCGGGTTCCTTCGTGAATATTTTCAACGGACATATGCCAATATCCAAAGTCATGTTTTAGCATCGGGATTGGCTTATCCATTGCATCAACAAGCAAATTAACTTGCTGTGCCTTAGGCGACCACACACTAAACTCACAAGTTTTATCAGCCAAGAATACCGGAAAAATAGTTTTATCGATCATGTATTCTTCATTTATATTTTACGCCATTATTATCTGAACCCGATGTGGTTCCTATTGACAGACAAACTGAAAAACAACAGCCTGTTTCAAGTGTCCAAATCTCCAAAACTTTAATCGTATGCTAAATGGGTTCAGAGATTGTGCATGTGGCTCTGCTTGCAACTGCATCATAAAATCCGGTGAATGATTTTGTGCCTTGGCACAATTTTATCAGTTTCAAAAAATAGAATTAACAGAACCCGAATCCTCAATACATGAACAATATGGACAAATCATATACCAAGATTAAAAGGTACGATGGGAAAATACTACCCGGCAAACCTTATCCTTTAGGTGCCACTTACGATGGCAAAGGAGTCAACTTTACACTTTTCAGTGAAAATGCTACCGGAGTAAAACTTTGTCTTTTCAATCATCCCGATGATGAACACGAATGTTGCCAGATTGATATTACCGAAGTGAAGGATTATGTTTGGCATGTTTACTTACCTGGAATTAACCCCGGACAACTCTATGGATACCGGGTTTTTGGACGTTACCAGCCAAAAAAAGGCTTTCGATTCAATCCCCAAAAACTGTTGATCGATCCTTATACGAAGGCCATTTTCGGCCGGGTTGAAGTGAAAGACAGCATGTTTGACTATCATTTAAAAGAGGATGGGAAGAAGCAGGTTCTTACAAAAAACATAACCGATAGTGCTTCTGACATGAACAAATCGGTGGTGATTAACAACCGATTTGACTGGGAAGGCATTGAAAAGCCGGATATTCCTATGCATAATTCGATCATCTATGAACTCCATGTAAAAGGGTTCACTGCCCGTCATCCGGATATTCCAGTGGAAGAACGCGGCACTTACAAAGGATTAGCTAATCCAAAAATCATCAACTATTTCAAAGATCTGGGAGTCACAGCCATCGAGTTGATGCCTATTCACCATTTTACGCATAATAAGTTTTTAATCGACAAAGGGCTCTCCAATTACTGGGGATATAATTCCATCGGCTATTTCGCGCCTCATGCGGAGTATAGTGCATCGGGGCAAAATGGAGAGCAAGTCAATGAATTCAAGGAAATGGTGAAAGCTTACCACGAAGCCGGCATTGAAGTCATCCTTGACGTGGTGTATAATCACACCGCAGAAGGAAATCACCTTGGCCCAACACTCTCCTTTCGAGGGATCGATAATCATCATTTTTATCGACTGGAGCAGAAGAAGCCCATTTACTATACCGATTACACCGGCACAGGAAATACATTAAACATGCTGAGCAGCCGAACGTTGCAACTGGTTATGGACAGCCTGCGTTACTGGGCTACCGAAATGCAGGTCGATGGCTTCCGTTTTGATTTGGCCAGCACATTGGCGCGTGGTTTATACGATGTGGGCCGACTGTCGACTTTTTTGGATACCATCCACCAGGATCCAATCATCTCTCAACTGAAACTGATTGCCGAACCGTGGGATTTGGGCAAGGGCGGTTACCAGGTTGGTAATTTCCCGGTTTTGTGGTCCGAGTGGAATGGAAAATTCCGCGACTCGGTGCGAAAGTTTTGGCGTGGTGATGAAAGCCAGGTGAGCGAACTGGCCTATCGCCTAAGTGGTAGCAGTGACCTCTATGAAGATAATGGGAAACTCCCGTCATCCAGCATCAACTTTGTCACGGCTCATGATGGTTTTACCCTACATGATTTGGTGAGCTACAACCAAAAATACAACGAAGCCAATCAGGAAGAAAATCAGGACGGTGAGGATTACAACCTCAGTTGGAACAGTGGAGCTGAAGGCCCAACAGATGACCAAGAAATTATTAAACTGCGCGAAAAACGTAAACGAAATTTTCTATCGACTTTGCTATTAAGCCAAGGTGTTCCGATGATTAGCCACGGAGACGAGTACGGACGCACACAACATGGTAACAATAATGCTTACTGTCAGGATAATGAGATTGCCTGGATGGACTGGAACTGGAGCGAAAACCAAAAAAATCTCTACGAATTCACGAAAAAGATCATTGCCATTCGAAATGGAAGCTCCATACTACACCCACGCAAATATTTCAAAAACAGAAGCATACAAGGAAAAGGCATTCAGGATATCCGCTGGTTGAACACGGATGGTATTGATATGGGCCAGGAAGAATGGGAAACCAGTTTCATCCGTATCATGGGCATGCTCCTGAATGGTACCCTGATGAAAGAAATTGATGAATTCGGTGAAAACCTGAAGGAAGAAATCCTTTTAATTATTGTCAATAGTTACTGGGAACCTATGTCGTTCACCCTTCCACACGAAGGTTTGGATCCTGAATGGGAAGTTTTGGTTGATACCGACCATGTAAACGGTACTGAAAAATCCAAGTTTGTACAGAGCGTTTACGAAGTTCAGGCCCGATCGTTGGTATTGCTAAGAAATGTAAAGTAACAACAAAAGTATAGCCAGAGGAATTGAAATACAGAGTTGGTCAATTCCTGAAATTCGAATACCGTTTTTTCAGTCGTCCATGGCTTGTTATTTTGTCGTTTGGAACTTTATAACTTTTAAGCTTAAATTTATCGATAAGAAAAAAGAAGCAAGCTTATATAAATTTCCATGAACCGAATTTCCGTCATAATTCTAATATCTCTGATCTTTTTTACCACGTTTATGGGGTCGTGCAAAAAGGAAGATGATCAAGTTCCTCAGGATGCTTCCAAGTATTTTCCGCCAATAAATTCATCAGACTGGCAAACTGCTTCGCCTGAGACTTTGGGGTGGAATACAAGCAATTTAGATAGTCTGTACAACTATCTATCAGAAAATGGGACACGGGCATTTATTGTACTAAAGGATGGCAAGATTGTCTTTGAACACTACTGGGGAAAAACGATTATCAATATTGGTTCGTTCAACCAAAATTCGGTTTGGTACTGGGCCTCGGCAGGCAAAACAATCACGGCATTTTTGGTTGGAATCGCACAACAGGAAGGGCTGCTGAATATCAACAATAAAACGTCTGACTATTTAGGTGTAGGATGGACATTGATGGATCCTGAAAAAGAAGCTCTGATTTTAATCCGAAATCAACTAACGATGACAACCGGACTGGACTACCAGGTGTCAGACTTGGATTGTACCGAACCTTCTTGCTTAATATACAAGGCTGATGCCGGTACACAATGGTTTTACCACAATGCCCCTTATACCCTGTTAAAGGATGTCGTCAGCAATGCCAGCGGGATGAGCTACAACGCGTTCACCAACGAAAAGCTCGGCTCAAAAATTGGTATGACCGGTGAATGGAGAACCAATGGCAGCAACAATGTGTATTGGAGCACCGCCCGTGACATGGCCCGCTTCGGACTACTGATATTAAATCAGGGATCGTGGGATGGCAAGCAAATAATGACTGATAATGACTATTTTGAAGCCATGACTCACTCTTCGCAATCCCTGAATCCGTCTTATGGTTATCTGTGGTGGCTGAACGGGCAATCGTCCATCCGCTATCCCGGCTTGCCTATTTCTATAAAAGCAGAATTGGCTTCCAATGCGCCGAAAGACCTGATTGCAGGTGCTGGAAAAAACGGCCAGTTCGTAGATGTCGTTCCCTCGATGAATTTGGTGGTCATCCGAATGGGAGAAGCGCCTGACGGATCAGCTGTCCCGATTCAATTTCATAATGAAATGTGGAAACAGTTGATGCCGATTATAGCGAAAGAATAGTTCCAAACTGACGTTCCACTCCTTTTCTTTGATCTGTCAAATACATCCAATCTTTTGTTATTTTTCTCAAATCGCCTGCATCAACAAGCCACTGTAACTATTATTTACTTAAATAAAATCATTGTTGTACGGCAAAAATTAATGGGAAATGGTAGACTTGCTGAATTTATTACGTTCCTACGAAACAATGAATACAAAGGGGTTACTTCTAATTCTACCCATATTCAGTTCCTGATGGAACGATTCCTCCAGGTATATAATACTGATGGAAAGCACATTGATAAATATTCTGGAAGTCCCGCCGGGACGAAATATTATTTTACCGGACACCAATGATTGGGGCTACACAAAACATTTGTGCCCAATGCAACTAACTTTGCATTGGCTAAAAAATACCTCCATTTAGAATGGAAATAATATAAAGAAAAAAGTCACAACCGTATATTCAATTCTGCCAGGCTAGCTGGTATCGATTTTGGGGATGATTCCAACAATATTGATGAACCGGTTTTTCATAAGGAAAGCTATTTATAGTCGATTTTAAATATGCTAAATGATACTGGATGATTAAAGTATAAAAAAGGCTGAATCGTACCATTTTTTGTTACTTTTGAATTTCCAAAGCCATTCATTAAGCAAATTCACCAAGCTCAGCGAACTTATCAGTTCATTCACACAGAAAATGGATATTGGGGTATTTAAATCGTGGAAAATACGGAGAACTGCCCAAATATTAACTTTAACTTTCTTTTAAAATCAAACAATAAAATACAGGTCATGAAAAATTTTAAAAAGTGGGTAATCATAATTGTTTTTCTTTTCGCTTCGTTATACCTACTAAGCTTGTTTTTTAACTATTACGGTGACTGGCTTTGGTTCAACAACATGAACTTTGGATCGGTATTTAGTACGATGATTATAGCTAAGGTCATTTGTTATACTTTTTTCTTCCTTGCCTTTATCCTGTTTTTTAGTCTTCACGTCCGCTTAGCCCGTAAAAGAGGAAGCCAAAGCAGGAAAAACCTTTCTTTCCAGGAGGACGATCCGCGACTAGTTATATTGCAGGTCTATCAGGGTAAAGCTGTCCCCTGGATTTGGGCCGTACTAATTTTGTTTCTTGGTAACTTTATGGGTTCATATGGCGTTGATCAATGGAATAATTTCCTGCAATTCATCCATGCTTCTTCGTTTGGTATTCAGGAGCCTATTTTTGGCAAAGATGCCGGGTTTTATGTATTTAAACTTCCTGTTTACCAGTTCATCACCAGTTGGTATCTGTTAATGGTGGGGCTGACTTTTGTCGCAATTCTAATTTCTTATTATCTTGACAACGCCGTTTCGCCAATTGGGAAAGGTTCTCAGGTTTCAAAACCCGTAAGAAGGCATTTACTTAGCCTGACCGGATTCTTCGTGCTAGGCATTTCGGCATCCTATTTCCTGAAACTTTATAATATTTTATATTCTTCCAGCGGAGCAGCTTACGGCCCGTCTTACGCAGATGTCCATGCTCAAATTCCGGCCTATTGGATTATTTTTATCCTTAGTATTGTCATCACCTTGCTTTTATTTTTATCCCCGGTTTTCAGGAAAAAGAAAATTATTTTGTATGCCGTTGGGGCGTGGTTATTGGTGTTGATTGGTTTTGTGTGGATTTATCCCAGCTTAATTGAACAGTACATTGTGAAGCCCAATGAACTGCAAAAAGAAACACCCTATATTCTGAATAATATAAAATTGACGCGGGAAGCTTATGGCTTGAATAAAATCAAGGTCAAACCTTTTCCTGTTGACGAAAAGATTACCTACAAGGACATTCAGGAAAATCGCAATACGGTAGAAAACATACGGTTATGGGACAGAAGACCTTTGATACAAACCTACAAGCAATTACAGGAAATTCGCCTCTATTACGATTTCAACAGCGTACAGGTTGATCGTTATCATTTTGACAAATATACTGAAGTAGCGTTGGCCGGAAGAGAGTTACCCGTTTCGCAAATTCCCGACCGGGCAAAAACTTGGGTAAACACACATTTAATCTTTACCCATGGTTACGGTGTAGTGATGAACCCCGTTAATGAGATATTGCCTAATGGCATGCCCAATTTAGTTGTTAAGGACATCCCCCCTACAACCACGGTACCCCTTAAGCTAAAACAAATGGGAATATACTATGGCGAAGAATCCAATCAGTTTGTTTTGGTAAACACAACAGCCAAAGAGTTTGATTACCCGAAGGGCGATGATAACGTTTATACCAGTTACACAGGGAAAGGTGGTGTCCGTATTTCCAGTTTGTTTAAGCGTCTCGTTTATGCCTGGAAATTTTCCGACACGAAGATTCTTTTTACCGGCTATCTGACCGACCAAAGCCGCATCATGTTCTACCGGAATATTAAACAGCGGGATAAAGCCATTGCACCGTTTCTTTCCTACGACAGCCAGCCTTATATGGTAGTCGGAGATGACGGACAACTCTACTGGATACACGATGCCTACACCACCACCAATATGTTTCCCTACTCAGAACCTATCACACAAAACCTGGGCGAACGGGGGTTCAACTACATCAATAATTCGGTTAAGGTGGTGATAAATGCATACAATGGCGATGTGTCCTATTATGTGATTAATCCCAAAGATCCGATTATTCAAACCTATCAGAAAATATATCCCAAACTTTTCAAACCCTTTAGTGACATGCCTAAGTTTTTGAAAGCCCATATCCGCTATCCCACCGATCTGTTCAACATACAAACACAAATGTACAATGTGTATCACATGACTGATCCGAAGGTATTCTACAACCAGGAAGATTATTGGGCAGTTCCCAATGAAAGCTATAATTATTCCCAAACAAAAATGTTCCCTTATTACATTATCATGCGTTTGCCCGAGACTCAAAAAGAAGAATATATCCTGATGTTACCACTGACACCTTCTAAAAAGGACAATATGATTGCATGGATGTGTGCCCGTTGTGACACGCCTAATTACGGCGATCTGATTGTTTATTCCCTTCCAAAAGATAAGCTTATCTATGGACCGATGCAGGTTGAAGCAAGGATTAATCAGCAGCCGGACATTTCTTCCGAACTCACCTTATGGGGACAGCAAGGATCCCAGGTTTTCAAAGGAAACCAGTTGATCATCCCAATAAAAAACTCCTTCCTTTATGTAGAACCTGTTTATTTGCAATCAGAACAGGGCAAAATTCCTGAATTGAAAAGGGTCATTGTTACTTATAATGATCAAATTGAGATGAAAAGAACGCTGGAAGAATGTCTTCAGGCGATTTTTAACACTTCCGGTTCGCAGGATACATTGTCAGTTCCGCAAGTAAAAGACATCGAAAATATTGTCAAGACTTCGCTTTCGGCCAAAGCCAGTGAAGCGCTTTCGCATTATAATAAAGCCACTGAGTATTTGAAACAAAATAACTGGGCTGGTTATGGAAAAGAGCTTGAAGAAATGAAGGCTGTTTTATCGAAAATGGCGCAAGGGAAAACAAATACAGCAACGGACGCACAACATTCGGATTCCAATTAGTCCGAATGTAATCCTACTTTTAAAGATAGGCCTTTTTGAACAGATTTTTCAGTATTCTCATCCACCACTGAAATGAGAATGCTGAACAATCTGTTGAAGTAGAATCAACTAATTCGAAGATCTTTTAGCTTGTTTTCCGATACCGCCAGATCGACAATCCCAAGAGGGTGACACCAATAATAATGAGCGAGAAAAACTCAGGCAGAAGATCTGAAAAACCAGAACCTTTGAGCACAACCATACGCATGATGCGCATGAAATAGTAAATTGGATTGATACGGTCAAGTGTCTGTGCCCAATGCGGCATACTTTCCACCGGCGTAAAAATACCTCCCATTAAAATGAAGAGCATCATAAAGAAGAAAGTAACAAACATCACTTGTTGCTGGGTTTCTGTAACTGTAGAAATAAATAAGCCCAAGCCAAGGACTCCAATTAAATAAAGAGCTGCAAAACCGAATAATAAAGGCAAACTCCCAACAATTGGCAGATTGAATACCACCCGTGCAATCACCAATCCAAAAGCTAAATCAAATAAAGCAATGACCAAAAATGGAACTAGTTTCCCTAAAATGAATTGGTACTTTTTAATGGGTGTCACATTCAATTGTTCAATGGTGCCGATTTCCTTTTCTTTCACCAAGTTCATACCCGACAAAAACATTCCGATAATGGTTACCAGAATAGACAAAATACCGGGCGCCATGTACCATTTATAGTCCAATTCCTTGTTGAACCAATAGCTGTCCTTCGCCTCAATTTGCATGGGAGGATTGAATTTGGGTATTCCTTTCCATTTAGCGATCACGTCCTTGTTAAAGCCTGAAAGAATCCCTTGCGTGTAGGAATATATCAGCGACGCTTTATTGGCATTAATCGCATTGATCAACAACTGAACCGAGGCTTTATCATCACGCACCAACGAACGTTCAAAATCCTGTGGAATAACCATTATAAAATCGCTACGGCCTTTCTTCAGACTATTCTCTGCATCCTGCTCATTGAATGAGGCGTCATAAATTCGGAAAAACGGAGAGGCTTCAAATTTGGCAATCAGTTCCCGCGACATTTCCGATAGATCTTTGTCCTGCACGTAAATATCCACTTTTTTTAGATCATAAGTAGCTGCAAATACTAAAATGAGCATTTGTACCAGGGGCAGCATAAAAATCATCGGCAACATGGTTTTGTTGCGAAAAATCTGGATGAATTCTTTTTGTAGAATGTATCGAATTGTGCGCATGTTGCTTAATTTGTTTCTCTTTATTAATTTATCCCAGCGTTCAAATTAAATTCACAGTCACAGTTTACAGTTGCAGTGTCCAGAGAACTGTTCGCAGCGACTGCGACTGTCAACTATTCCAATCTTGTCTTGAATTTCCTAACGGCAATGCCGGTGAAAATAACAGCCATGCCAATTAAAACCAGCGTCTCCTTCCAGACATAGAGTAGTCCGGTTCCTTTTAGCATAATGTTTTTCAGAATAATGATAAACCATTTGGGTGGCATAACATTCGAAAGAATCTGCAATGGAACAGGCATGTTTTCAATGGGAAAAATGAAACCTGAAAGCAAGATTGTTGGTAACATCAATGCGATCAAGGAGATAAACATAGCCACCATTTGATTTTTTGCTACCGTCGAAATTAAGATCCCCAGGCATAGCGCCATCAGAATAAACAAGATGCTTTCAGCCATCAACAAAACCCAACTACCATTGATTGGAACTCCAAATACGAAATGTCCAATTCCTAAAATAACGATGGCGTTGATGATCGACAATCCCAGGTAGGGTGCTACTTTCCCTAGAATAATCTGTACGGGACGAAGCGGTGAAACCAATAGTATTTCCATGGTGCCCAATTCTTTCTCACGCGTGATG
>DATFMO010000225.1:0-6051 GCA_035266925.1 Sunxiuqinia sp.
TCCGGGCACACAAAGGTTGTGATGATTTTGTATGGTGCCAATCCGCTTTTGGGAGTTGCAGTTACTCTTACTGTTCCTCCACATATATCAGACAAAGTTGTTTCGTGCGGTTCAATGGTAAACTGCGGATCATCATCGATCACCAGGGTGGCCGAAGTAGCATCACCCGGGTAATAAAAAGCGCCTGTGCTCACTGTTGATGGCATGGAGGCCACACCAATTTTTCCTGTTTTCACCACTTCACCGTCAACCAGCAATTTGTAGTTGAATTTGGCTGTACCGGTCAAATTATCTTTTCCTGAAACTTCAACATTGATTCCGTCAGCACATTTATTGACATCATTTCGCTGGGTGGCCGAAAACACTTGGGCAACCACTGTGTTAGCCGGTAGAGTGACATCGTCATTAGTCAATTCAAACTCGTTGGAAAGCCCGTCCGAAAGCACATAGATGCCTTCAAGTCCCCAATTGGAATATAAGCTTTCATCTGCTGTAAAATTGTCAACAGACAACGTTCCCTGGCTCGTCACACCACTCCAAGCGGTATAAACCGAATAATAGGTTTTGCCATTCATTGTTGTAACATTTCCAGTGTAATCCCAAACCGGATCTCCGCTTTTTTGGATCAGGCTGCCATTGAATTTCACATCGAATGGTTCTGCGCCAGGATTCATCACAGCCCGTTTCGCCTGCTTGCCTGTTTTGAACAATTGAACGACGATATCATATTCGCCCTTCGATGTGTAACTAACTTCAACCGGGTAACCTGCATAGCTGCCATCCTGAACACCAACATACACCTTAAAATCAACTGGATTGTCCTGAGACACGGTAATATTTGGATCCAAAGCCAAGGCAAGACGACCGTCAGAAACGGAGTAAGACGGTGCTTTGTTGCCGTTGTAATCAACCAAATTATTGGCACCATCTCCAGCAAAAAAGACCCCGATCGTTCTGTCATCAATCAAATTACCAGTATCAGCATCCACAAAAGTGAAGTTGAATTTGGTATCAAAGAAGTTCAGATCAACCAACAACAATTTCAAATCTTTGCCTGTCTCCTTGTCTTTCATTGGGTCAGAAAACATGTCACTACAACTATTGCTCAATACAAGGGTGCCCAACAATATAGTGGCTACTTTTAATGTGAGTAGAATTTTATTTTTCATGATTATATTATTTTATAAGGAAAGTAAGTTAAACGATAAACTGAATTTCAGATACGGGTACAAGTAATACTGGCTTAATTGCGATTCGTACAAAGCCTCCTGCCCGCGCTCAGGATTTGACGTTGGTGAAAGCAAGCCGTCTGTTTTGATGCTTACATCAGGTGATCCCTGGTAAAAAGCGCCCAGCTCCACGCAAAAAGCAACCAGTTTATCGGGACTGATCGTCCGTCCAAAACCCACTCCCAGGTAAGGCGACACTCTCAAACTTGGGCGAACATCGTATTCAAATGTGCCAATCTTTTCCTTTGGAATTGTAATGTCTCCATAGGTCATCGCCTTGTCTGGAGTACCTTTGGTATTAAAATCAAAGTTGTTCAAAGCAACGCCAGTCGTAACAAAAATGTTCCGTGCTAAATAATAATCATAAAGCGCCGATAATGCACCTGTTTTTACATTGGCGTTCGCACTGTAAGAAATATCCGACTCCTCAAAATCGAATGGAATATTCAAATTCAGATTATCATACCCCAGTCTCGCTGTCATTCGTTTATTGAACTGAATGACCGCGTCTCCTCCATACCCCATGGTCGATCCTTTCAACGCCAATCCCATGTGCTTTTCCTGTGCTTTCATAACACCGGAAGCAACTAACACCATGCACACAGCAATGGCCAACCTCAATGTTTTTCTCTTCATTTTCAGTGTTTTACAAATAGATTTGAGTTATCATTAATTTTATTCGGAAAATACAAACTTGCTGAAATTAACATTTTTTAATAGTTATGGTTGACAATGCACTATTAATTTTTCTCTGTTAATATTAAGTAATTCTCCTGTTAAACTTCAAATCCCTATATTCAACGATGTTTTTCGCAATTGAAAAGTATGCTACCTAATAAACGGCCACTTCCCCTAGATCTTCCTCTTTTTCAAACCTGATGGTCGCTATCGCTTCCTGATTATCCTCCCAGTCCAAAGGAGAACAGCTCAAAGATAAACTTTTTCCTTAAATCTCGCATAAGCTATTTTATCCAGTCACTCTTTACCCGGATCGTCGGCCCATGACATGACAATAGGAGGTCTCCTTTTTCACGATTGAATTCATATCGGAAAACCTGAAAGATACTGTTTAAACCTTTCAGCAAAGTTTAAAACAACAAAAAGGCCCCACCTTTCGATGGAGCCTTTCATATGCTTTACTCATCGGATGACTTCGAATCATCCGACGACTGACCTAATAACATTCTAAAATATCGCTTTCATGGCGGCCATTGCTTCGCGCAATTCTTCGCCAATAATTTCAACTTCGTGGTAACGAATTTTAGCGTTCACATCGATTAGCTGACGGTTGTCAACGTGATTGTCGCTTCCTTCGCCATAAGTTTCACCAATCACATCGGGTTCAATTTTCTTCATGAAATCGCTCAACAAAGGTTTGCAGGCATGATCGAACAGATAGCAACCATATTCAGCTGTATCTGAAATCACCCGGTTCATTTCGAATAATTTCTTACGGGCAATGGTGTTGGCAATCAGCGGCACTTCATGCAGTGATTCATAATAAGCGGATTCTGCTTTAATACCAGCTTCAGTCATCGTTTCAAAAGCCAGTTCAACACCTGATTTCACGAAAGCAACCAACAACACACCATTGTCAAAGTATTCCTGTTCGCTGATGGCTTCTTCAGTAGCAGGAGTTTTCTCGAATGCTGTTTCACCAGTTGCAGCACGCCATGTCAATAGGTTTTTATCATCGTTGGCCCAGTCTTCCATCATGGTTTTTGAGAATTCTCCAGCCATGATATCGTCCATGTGCTTCCAGAACAATGGACGCATAATTTCTTTCAGCTCTTCCGCCAGTTCAAACGCCTTGATTTTTGCCGGGTTCGACAAACGATCCATCATGTTGGTGATCCCGCCGTGTTTCAATGCTTCGGTAATCACTTCCCATCCGTATTGTACCAGTTTGGAAGCATAGGCAGGCTCGATGCCTTTTTCAATCATCTTGTCAAATGACAAAATCGATCCGGTTTGCAACAGACCACATAAAATGGTTTGCTCACCCATCAAGTCTGATTTTACCTCTGCAACAAATGATGAACGCAATACACCTGCTTTGTGACCACCAGTTGCAACAGCGTAAGCTTTGGCAATTTCGAAACCGTCGCCGTTCGGATCATTTTCAGGGTGAACAGCGATCAACGTAGGAACACCGAATCCACGTTTGTATTCCTCGCGAACCTCAGAGCCCGGAGACTTTGGAGCAACCATAACCACAGTGATGTCTTTACGGATTTGCATGCCTTCTTCCACGATGTTAAAACCATGAGAATAAGAAAGCGCAGCTCCTTTTTTAATGAATGGCATCACAGCAGTGATCACACTTGAGTGTTGCTTATCAGGAGTCAGGTTGATCACCAAATCAGCTGTTGGGATCATTTCCTCGTACGTGCCAACTTTGAAGTTATTTTCAACTGCATTTTTGTATGATTGACGTTGTTCTTTGATAGCTCCTTCACGCAAAGCGTAAGAAACATCCAAACCAGAATCGCGCATATTCAATCCCTGGTTGAGTCCTTGTGCACCACAACCAACGATCACCACTTTTTTACCTTCCAGCTTTTTTACACCGTCTGCAAATTCTGACTGATCCATGAACTCGCAAGTACCTAATTGTTCCAATTGTAAACGCAATGGAAGTGTGTTAAAATAATTTGCCATTTTGTAATGATTTTATTTGTTTTTAGATGTATTACTATTCATTAACTTTTTGAATATCAAATACCTTATATGACATCCCAAGACTGGTCAAAAAGCCCCTTGTATAATTTAAAACAACTTTTCACCCCAAATCCCTAAAGGGAAGTTGTTGAAAATCAGCCTCCTTTTAGGGATGGGGTGAAACTGATTTTCAGCGCAAGCAATTCTCACAGCTTTTTTGACAAGTCTCTCTATGACCTCAAACGCGTACAAAACCCTCCCCAAGTTTACTATTTCTCGCTATGAAGAAGATCTCCGCATACAAAACAACAGATTAATCGGCATAAAGCCGAGTAAAAAAACATGTTTTTTTGGTAATTATCATGGATTTCTATTCACAAAACTACACAACTTCACTTTTTCAGTTTAAAATTCAGCTGTTTACAGAATATGCATTGATGGTAATTTACACTTGTATTGCATCAACTAAAAACTATCCGAGTCACCCTGAGCTTGTTTCAGGGTCTCATCCTTATGGAGATGCTGAAACAAGTTCAGCATGACATCTCACTTAGCGGGAGATAACACAACACTACCGAATCATTTGTGACCGATATTGAAGTGGCGAATATCCGGACTCCCGCTTAAAGAACTTCGTGAAATAGGACTGATCTTCAAAGTTGAGCTGATGGGCTATTTCAGCCACACTCATATTGGTATGCACCAACAAGCGTTTGATCTCCAACACTTGTTTGGCTTTGATAATCTGGCTCGATGTCTGCCCGGTGTATTGCTTCACCATTTGGGTGAGATGATTGGGAGTGACTGCCAGTAAACCGGCATATTCTTTCAATGACAAATTCCGATGGTTGTGCTCCTCAATCAAATGATAGAACCGTTTAACCAACAGGTACCCCTTCCCTTTCGATTCCAGGCTTTCGCCATTTTTATAGCGTGATGTACAAGTCGTCAAAATCAAATCCAGCAATGACCGGAGCGTATCCAACAAATTGGTGTCATTGTGCTCCAATTCGGAAATGCTGCGAACAAACAATTCTTCCAAAAAATGAATGTCTTTTTCGTTCACCATTTGGAGAGGCGGGTTTTCCTGGCTCAGGTTGTAGAAGAAAGGGAATTCGATCAAACTGTTTTGGTTGCTGCGGTCGGCCAGGTAAAAATCAGCGGTAAAAATAAAGATGTAGCCTTCGATGTCGTTTGAAAACTCAAGTTTGTGCGCCTGCCCGGGAGACATGAAAAACACACAGGGCGGTTTGATCTCATACTTGTTGCTGTCGATCACATGAAAGCCGGAGCCACGCTTCAGGTAAAGCACTTCGAAAAAATCGTGCCGGTGCGGGTATTTTACGCTGAAATGTCGTTTGGCATCAAACACCTCCACCTGGAATTGCTGACTTTTTCGCCCGGGCGAGCTAAAATTATGCAGGCTATAAACCGGTAGTTGACTTTTGTTTTCCTTCATTTTAATCGCAGCAACTTGATTTGCAAAACTACAAATTCTAATCTGATAAATTGGTTCGTCACCATTCAAACGAAATGCCACCCCTTCGGGGTTCAGGGCTTGGCTCGTTTTCACTCGCTACAATCCTATCATCCCTTCGGGATTCATAGGAAATACATCTCAACCAATATGATATTGACAATCTTGAAATGCTCTTCTGGTTTCTATTAGCAGGATAACCTTTGGAACCAATCCCGAATGGGTAGCAAAACCAAGCTAATTATAGCTTAAACCAACTCACGGAATTGTTTGCGATAGGCAGAGGGTGTCATCCCTTTTACTTTTTTGAATTGCTTATTGAAATGACTGAGGTTGTTAAAACCGCTGTCCAGGCTGACATCTATAATCCCCAAATCGCGGTTCATTAATAATTTGCAAGCCGACTCCACTTTAATTTGGTTCAGGTATTCAAACAAGGTCATGTTCATTTTCGACTTAAAATACCGGCAAAGCGATCCTTCGGCCATGTTCACCAGATCAGCCAATCTTTTCAAGTCAATTTCATCCTGAAAATGATTCATCAGGTATTCGTGAATCACAGCAATCCGCTTGCTGGCCGGCTGAAACCGCGTCTTTAAATAATCATCACTAGCCAATAAAATATTGGTGTCGCTGCGCCCGATAATGTTCATCATGGAATAGAAGTTCATCATTCGTTCAAAG
>DATFMO010000226.1:0-3998 GCA_035266925.1 Sunxiuqinia sp.
GACCTACTCAATGCCCATTTCAACCCCAAAAATGCCGAGCTTTCGTTTGACGATTACAAACCGGGCGACAAGAAAATTCCTTTCAAAGTGTTGGAAGAATATTCAGGCGAAGAATTGGCTGGTATCAACTATGAGCAGTTGATTGACTGGGTGAAGCCCAATGGCGATGCATTCCGCGTGATCACCGGTGATTTTGTAACCACCGAAGATGGAACGGGAATCGTGCACATTGCACCAACATTTGGTGCTGACGATGACCGGGTAGCTAAGCAAAACGGCATTGTGCCACTCTTGCTGAAAGATCGGGAAGGCAAGGATCAGCCAATGGTTGATCGGAAAGGCCGGTTTTTTAAAATTGAGAACCTTGATCCGGTGTTTGTTACTTCGAATGTGAATACCGAAACGTACGGCGATTTTAGTGGTCGTTATGTGAAAAACGAATACGACGATTCGCTTGATGAATCCTATTCAACGGTTGACGTGGATATTGCCGTCATGTTGAAGAAGGAGAACAAGGCCTTCAAAATCGAAAAACACGAGCACAGCTACCCACATTGCTGGCGTACTGACAAGCCCGTGCTTTATTATCCACTGGATAGCTGGTTTATCAAAACGACGGCTGTCAAGGATAAGTTGATTGCAAACAACAATACGATCAACTGGAAGCCGAAATCAACCGGAACCGGGCGTTTTGGCAACTGGCTGGAAAACCTGGTGGACTGGAACCTGAGCCGTTCCCGTTTCTGGGGAACACCGCTACCAATCTGGCGAACCGAAGATGGTTTGCAAGCCAAATGTATTGGCTCTGTTGAGGAGTTGATGACTGAAATTGAAAAAGCAGTAGCTGCCGGTGTGATGGAAAAGAATCCGTTTGATGGATTTGAAGCAGGAAAATTTGACAAAGAAAATTACGATAAAATTGATCTTCACCGTCCCTATGTGGATGATATCATTTTGGTGAGTGATGACGGGCAAAAAATGTTCCGCGAGCCGGATTTGATCGACGTTTGGTTTGATTCGGGCTCCATGCCGTATGCGCAGAACCACTATCCGTTTGAGAATACTGAAAAGTATAATCCTGAAAAAGGCAAGGGTGTTTTCCCGGCTGATTTTATTGCCGAGGGAGTTGATCAAACCCGTGGTTGGTTCTTCACTTTGCACACCATTGCAACCATGATTGATGAGTCGGTGGCTTTCAGGAATATCATCTCCAACGGCTTGGTACTGGACAAAAACGGCAATAAAATGTCCAAGCGTTTGGGCAACGCCGTTGATCCGTTCGATACGATCGAAAAATATGGATCCGATCCCTTGCGCTGGTACATGCTGACGAACTCACAACCATGGGACAACTTGAAGTTTGACGTTTCGGGCGTTGATGAAGTGCGTCGTAAGTTCTTCGGAACACTTTACAATACCTACGGTTTCTTCGCCTTGTATGCCAATGTGGATGGTTTCCGATACGAGGAAGACGAAATCCCGGTCAGCGAACGTCCTGAATTGGATCGCTGGATCATTTCATTGCTGAATTCACTGATTAAAGAAGTGGGTGAAAGCCTTGAAAACTATGAACCAACACGCGCCGGACGTGCTATCTCAGAATTTGTTACTGAAAACCTGAGTAATTGGTTTGTTCGCTTGAGCCGCAAACGTTTCTGGGGTGGCGAGTATGGTCAGGATAAGTTGTCAGCCTATCAAACGTTGTACACCTGTTTGGTGACTATCGCCAAGCTGGCCGCGCCAATCGCGCCATTTTATATGGATCAGCTGTATGGCGATCTGAATAAAATGACTGGCAAAGAGGAAGATCAAAGTGTTCACCTGGCGGAGTTCCCAAAAGCCGATGAAAGCGTGATCGACGTCGATCTGGAGGAAAAAATGGCAATTGCACAAAAAGCATCATCCATGATTTTGGGTTTGAGACGCAAAGAAAAGCTGAAAGTGCGTCAGCCGTTGGCAAAAATTATGGTTCCGGTGTTGAACGAGCATTTCAAATCGCAGTTTGAAGCGGTTGAAAACATCATTCTTACCGAAGTGAACGTGAAGGAGGTGGAATACCTGGAAGATACTTCGGGGGTGATCAAGAAGAAAATCAAGCCTAATTTTAAAACACTTGGGCCGAAATACGGCAAAATCATGAAGCAAATTGCCGGCGCTGTTTCGCAGTTTACACAAGATGAAATCGCCCAGTTGGAAAACTCAGGAAGTTACCAGTTGGTTCTTGGAGATGAAATGGTGGAATTGAGCGAGGCTGATGTTGAGATCATGACAGAGGACATTCCTGGATGGTTGGTAGCAACCGAAGGTGGAATGACCATTGCGCTGGATATAAATCTGACCGATGAGTTGAAGCAGGAAGGAATCGCCCGGGAATTCATCAATAAAATTCAGAATTTGCGCAAAGAGAGCAACTTTGAAGTGACTGACCGGATTACGATTCAAATTGAAAAGCATGATTATTACAATGATGCGGTTCAAAACTTCAAAGAATATATCAGTAATCAAACCCTGGCTGAAGCGCTTGATTTGGTTGAAAAACTGAATGATAATCAGGGCACAAGGGTAGAAATTGAACAGGATGTTGATGCAATCATCCATGTGAATAAAATAAGTTGAAAAAGGGGGCGTTTTGTATGTTTAAAGACCTGATACAATTAAAAATATTTTTATAATTTAGGGTCGCGAATGATGATCACTTGAAGCCCTTCGGGGGATAACTAAAACTTTTCGGTTATGACAGAAAAAACAAGATACTCTGATGCGGAATTAGCAGAATTTAAAGCGCTGATTCTAGATAAGCTTGAGAAAGCAAGAAAGGACTATGATATTTATAAAAGTTCCATTACGCAAAGTGATGGGAACGATACACAAGACACTTCACCAACGTTTAAAGTGTTGGAAGAAGGTGCTGCAACACTGTCAAAAGAAGAGGCTGGGAAATTGGCTCAGCGTCAGTTGAAATTCATTCAGCACCTGCAGGCAGCTTTGGTTCGTATCGAAAACAAGACGTATGGTATTTGCCGCGAAACCGGAAAGTTGATCTCCAAAGAACGCTTGCGTGCGGTTCCCCATGCAACCTTGAGTATTGATGCGAAAAACAATCAAAAATAAGGTGGTTTAACATACCAAAATACAGAGATGATTGGGAGTCTTAACTTTCCAATCATTTTTTTATCAACGAATTTGAAATCATGTCGAAATTAACGAAATCAGTACTGATTGTATTCCTGGTGCTTTTTCTGGATCAACTGGTGAAAATACTGGTGAAAACCCACATGTTTCTGGGAGAAGAGTATTTGGTCTCCGGCCATTGGTTCCGCATCCATTTTGTGGAAAATAATGGGATGGCTTTCGGTATTGAGTTCGCCGGCAATTATGGGAAGATCTTCCTGAGTTTGTTTCGTATCATTGCCGTCACTGGAATTGGTTGGTACCTGCTAAAACTGGTTAAGCGGGAAGATGTCCCCATGGGGTTCGTAGCATGCGTGGCGTTGATCTTTGCCGGGGCAATCGGTAACATTATCGACAGCGCTTTTTACGGAATGATTTTCAACGACAGCTACGGGCAAGTAGCACAGCTTTTCCCGCCAGAAGGAGGCTATTCTTCGTTTCTGCATGGTCGGGTTGTCGATATGCTTTATTTCCCCATATTGGAAGGACATTATCCGAGCTGGTTCCCATTGTGGGGTGGACAGGAGTTTCTGTTTTTCAGACCGGTTTTTAACATTGCCGATTCTTCAATCACCATTGGTATATTGACGATTATGATTTTTTACCGGCGTTTGTTCAGCCGCTTGGATCAACGGGCAAAAGAGGCTGAAACAGTTTCTGAAACCGGCGTTGAGCAAGATTCGTAAAATACAAAAACATGGAATTTTACTTGTGTATTAACCGCTAATGTTGTAAAATTGCAATCCGAAAATTAGAAGCCAAGTATTTGGCAAATGAAAATATTTAGGGCCTATAGCTCAGTTGGTTAGAGCACCTGACTCATAATC
>DATFMO010000227.1:0-3905 GCA_035266925.1 Sunxiuqinia sp.
AACAACAGTCCAAAAATCAACACCATGGCAAAAAAGAAAAAAAAGAAGAAACTTCTCCCCTACATCCTCGGCTTTTTAGTTATCCTGATCATTTTCCTCGTTGTTGGGAAAAAGAAAGGCTGGATCGGGAAAGATTTTGAAATAAAAGTAACCACCCAAAAAGTGAAAAGCCGCACCATTACCGAGCTCATCACTGCCAATGGAAAGGTACAACCTGAAACAGAAGTAAAGATCAGCCCGGATGTATCAGGTGAGATTATTGAAATGGATATCAAAGAAGGTGATCCTGTGAAGAAAGGGCAGTTGTTAGTGGTCATCAAGCCGGATATTTACATCCAGCAACTGAACCAGGCTGAAGCCAGCCTGAATTCGGCAAAAGCCCGTTTGGCACAGGCTGAAGCCAAACAAATTGAGAGTGAACTGGCATTCAAACGTTCCAAAACGCTATACGACCAAAAAGCCATTGCCATGTCCGATTTTGAGTCGGCACAAGCTGCTTACAAAGTAGCGGATGCCGAAGTGCGCGCGGCTAAATTTGCGGTCAAATCAGCTGAGGCATCCGTTGCGCAGGCGCAGGAGCAACTGGTGAAAACCAAGATATATTCGCCGATGGACGGAACGGTTTCCAAGCTGAACGTTGAAAAAGGCGAGCGCGTTGTGGGAACCAACATGTATCAGGGAACCGAAATGATGTCGGTTGCCGACCTCAATAAAATGGAGGTGAAAGTAGAGGTGAATGAAAACGACATTGTGAAAGTATCGAAAGGTGATACCGCGCTGGTGGAAGTGGATGCCTATCTAAAACGGAAGTTCAAAGGCCTGGTCACCGAAATCGCCAACTCGGCCAACACGGTTGGTTCTTCAACCGACCAAGTCACCAATTTTGATGTGAAAGTGCTGCTGCTGAAAGGCTCCTATGCTGACTTGATCGACAGCTCAGCTCATAAATTGTATCCGTTTCGTCCGGGTATGTCAGCCACGGTCGACATCCAAACGGAAACACGGCACAATGTGTTGACGGTTCCCATCCAGGCAGTGACGACACGTGTGCTGTCCGACTCCACTAAAACAGTCACTGAAGCCGAAGTTGACAAGGAGAAAAAAGAGGAAGTACTATTTGTGTATGAAGATGGCTTGGCTCGGAAACGGATTGTTGAAACTGGCATTCAGGACAACATGAACATTGAAATTGACCATGGTATTGCTGATGGCGATGAAGTAATCACCGGCCCCTACAACATTGTGAGCCGCACGCTAAAAGACAGCATGCAAGTGAAATCGGTTCCTCCGAAAGAGTTGTACGGTGGTTCGAAAAAATAGTGTGATTATCAAACACAAAAGTTTATACAATATCATCCTGAATTTATTTCAGGATTTCTTTCAATCAGGGAAAGGTGCAAAAATGAGGAGACACTGAAACGAGTTCTGGGTGACTTTCTTAACGATTGAGGATTTCGAACACTATTCCGGTCGTTGAAACGAATTCCAAAAACTTTCGATGTAGGCGGTATTTTCAAAATAGGTTTTGCCATTGATTTTTTGCGGTGAGTTGGTGTTCACATCCAGCACACTGGCTCTACGACTGTAAGTGCACTTCTGCCCCTCGGCATTCACATAGGTCTTGTCGCAATCCAGGTAACTAAGCGCATATTTTCCCTTATAAGGTTTGTAAATGGCAGTCATGTGGTAATTCACTTTAGACTGGTCATAACCTTTAGTGAACAGCGAACGGTCCTGTGGGTTATTTTTCGATGCTTCAATCACACATTCGTTGCGCAACACCTGGTAGTTGCTTTTACTGATGTAGATTTTGCCTTCCATTTTCGTTCCGTAAAAATCGCCCGAATGCGCGATGTCCGGCTGGGCAGTCTTGTAAGAAATAATCCAAACCGAATCATTCTGAAATTTGCTGACACCCTCCAACTGAAGGTCAAATTCGTTCAATAGCCCTTTATTCAACAAGGAGTTAGACAACCTGACCACATCCATGTTCAGCAACTCGTCAAAGCCAGTTTCTCCGCTGGGGAACGAATACGATTCGAAATTCTTCTTCACCTGGGCAAACTCGTAATTCCGGCTTTTGTATGCATCTTCCACAGATGGTGAAGCATAACCTGTTTCATCATACAAGTTCACCACAGCTTCTCGCTTTTGTTTTAAGGAATCGCCCTTGTCTACCATCTCTGCATAATAAAACTTCATGCTGAATGGCCCCTTTTGGTAATTCTCCGAAATATTAGCCGCAGCTGTTTTAACAATGCGAAACATGACTCGTGATTGGGCTTCTACATCGATATTATTGATGTTGTATGTTTGTCCCACCAGTTGAATCCGGTGAAATTCCTGTTGCAACAATTGTTGAATCTTCAGCGTTTGATTTTGGTAGCCCACCGCCGAAAACAACAGCTTTTTATCCTTTAGATCGTCGGGAATTTTCAATTCAAAAAATCCTTGGGCGTCACTGGCAGTCCCAAATAAGGTGCCTTCCACGCCAATGTTGGTGTAGGCAATACCTTCCTGGGTATGGGAATCAACCACCCGCCCTTTGATGGTATGTTGTGCCAGCAATGGCAAATTGATAAACAGCAATATGACTAATAGCAGATTTCGCATAATTTCTTTTTTTAACTGGTCCTTTTTTCTATTTTAGTTTGGTCTCAATTTTGAAACGTAATTTTTGACATTCGATTTTTCAACGCCGCCAATTATGAAGTATAACGTTCGAACAAATTTAAAAGTACAAATTGGAATAACATATTCATAGTACAACCGTTATTTATGCTGAACGGACCAAACAAAAAATCGTTTAAAATGAAGAAAACAAAACTGCTATTATACATCTTGTTTGCTGGTATGCTCCTGACCTCCTGTGTGTCGAAAAAGAAATTCCTGGCCATGGAATCTTCCAAACTACGGGCTGAAAACAGGGTTCGGGAATTGACCAACAAAAACGAAAAAATGATTGCTGACTATGAAAAGATGAAAAATGACCTGATGGCCAGCAATGCCAAGAAAGACCAGATGATTTCGGACCTGGAAGGAAAGATCAACCAATTGTCATCGAATGTGAAGGAGAAAGACGCCAACATCGAAGAGAAAATGTATTCCTTTCAAACCGAAAAGCGCCGTTTGAACGAGCAAAACGAGGACTTAAAAAGCCAGGTGGAAAACCTGCAGGAAGATAAAAAGAGTCTTTCGTCACAAGTCACGAAGTTGAATGGCGACCTGGATGAAATCAAGTTTGATTTGAACCGCAAAAACGAAGGCAACAAATCACTGGAAGCACAACTCACCCAAAAGGATTCCAAAATAGAAAGCGTATCCGAACAACTCGCCAAGGTGAAGGCTCAAGTTCAAAAGCTGAAAAACGAACTGCAATCCAAAGACGAAACCATTGAACGCCTGAAAAACAATGTTAGTTTGCTGAAAAACCAGTTGGGGAAATAACAAAATTTCGGTGCGGTCGATGATAGTGAGCAGGTGACTCCAAGTCACCCGCTCACTAAGCATAGAGCCTAGTGTTTGCCCACCACCATTTTTTCAGTCAACAGTTGACCATTGTAATTGGCCCGCACAACATAAACGCCTTCCTTCCAGCCGGAGGTATTGAGCGTTGTGCTTTTCCCCCTGATTTTGGCCTTATTCACCTTCAATTGCTGGCTTTGGTCATAAACTTCCAGGTCCCACTCGTTCGAGGCATCCTCAATTTGTGCATCCATAGAAGACAACCCGATGGTTGTTTGTCCATCCGTGGGGTTGGGAAGTATGCTTATGGTTGTTGAATTTGCGACCATGGCATATGGCGAAATCAAGTCAACATTTCCGAATGCCGTGATTCTGACTTCATCGGTTGTATAAGCATTTCCGTTGTTATCAATCGCCACCATGTACAGATCGAAGTAAGT
>DATFMO010000228.1:0-3685 GCA_035266925.1 Sunxiuqinia sp.
ATTTTTTAATCTATTTATCATGAGCATCTTAGATATTTTGCGGGTGCTGACCAGATACCCCACTAAATAATATTTTGGAAGGCCTGTTCGAAACAGGCCTTTTTTGTTACCGTTTTCCTGCTTAACTTTGCTGGAAGTTAAAAGTCATGAAACAGTTATTAACCATAGTCCTTGGGAGCTTTCTATCTATTGGAGTAAGTGCCCAGCAACCGGATTCGTTATCCATCAAACATTCAAATGGAAAAAATGGGCCCAAGATCATTCAAATGGATGGTATTGTGACTGATGGCTTCAATTACTGGAACGAGAAATTTAGCGGTCACTGGTCAGGAATCTACTTCGGATTCAACGGACTGGCCAAGGCTGATTATTCGATGTATGATGCGGATGATGCCGGTTTTCTGGATGTTAATCTCTGGCGGTCAACAGTTGTTAATTTGAATTTGCTACAATTCTCGAAAGGTTTGCAACACAATAGAAATACAATTGGTGTTGTTACCGGGCTTGGCATGGAGGTGCAAACCTATTTCCTGGATCGCAATACCAGTATTGAAAAAGGTGAGAACCGCATTGAACCGGTGCATTTATTTTACGATTCCAATCAAAAATCAAAACTTTCATCCTTCTACCTGAGTGTTCCGTTTTTGGTCGAATTTCAGATTCCTGTTAGCAATTACGGCAACCGATTTTATATTTCGGCTGGCGTTGTGGCTAATAAACGGCTGAGTACGCAAACGAAGGTGAAGTACCGCAAGAACAATAAAAAGGAAAAGCTGAAGACACCTGATGATTACTACATGAACGATATACGTTTTTCAGGTACCATCAAGATCGGATATCGATGGATTAATCTTTACGCGACCTACGATCTGCAACAACTTTTTCAAGATAGTCGGGGACCAGAAGTTTTTCCATATTCCTTTGGAGTTGCCTTAATTTCTTTTTAGTTTTCGGACACTAAAATTCCTTTTCCCAGTATAAGGTAAAAACTAACTTCGCACCCAACTAAGCAACTTTTTAGACCAAAAAAAAAATTAAAATGAGATTATTACTTTTAAGCAATTCCACCATGCCAGGTGAAGTGTACCTGGATTATCCAAAACACGAAATTCAACGGTTTTTAGGTTCTCAAAAAGTTAAAGCACTGTTCATTCCGTACGCTGCGGTTACTTTTTCATTTGATGAATATGAAGCCAAAGTCAACGAACGTTTTCAGGAGATCGGACACGAAGTTGTCGGTATTCACCACTTCCCGGACCCGGTAAAAGCTGTGCAGCAAGCTGAAGCTATTATTGTTGGGGGCGGAAACACCTGGCAATTGGTCCGTGTTTTACATGAGCTGGGCTTGATGTACGCCATTCGTGACAAAGCGTTGAATGGTGCTCCATACATTGGCTGGAGTGCCGGTTCGAATGTTGCCTGCCCAACCTTGCGCACGACCAACGACATGCCCATTATTGATCCGACAAGCTTCAACACAACGAATTTGGTTCCTTTTCAAATTAACCCGCATTATTTAGATGCCAACCCGGAAGGACACGGCGGAGAAACCCGCGAGCAACGAATTAATGAATTCATCGAGCTTAATCCGAAAATGCGTGTGGTCGGTCTTCGTGAAGGCACGATGTTGAAGTTGGAAAACGGCAAGCTCGATTTAATTGGTTCGCGTTCAGCGCGTATTTTTCACAAAGGTGGAGCTCCCCGTGAATTGCAGGCTGGCGATGACTTTTCGTTTTTGTTGAAAGTATAACGAGTTTCAACAATTTCAGGCTAAAGTTTTTACTTTTGTAATTCGGTTGCAAAAGCTGCTACTCAACTTCAGAAATAGAAATTTTATGCCTTTAGATCACATTGAAATAATTGCCTTTGATGCCGATGATACCTTGTGGGAGAATGAGAATTTCTTTCGCGAAGCAGAGAAGCAGTTTTGCCATCTATTACAGGAGTTTCAGCCCGATGAAAAGATCATGTCGGAGTTGTTTCGTGTGGAAGTACAAAACATGGAAATTTACGGGTATGGGATCAAGGCTTTTATTCTTTCCCTGGTTGAAACAGCGCTGATCATTTCAAACAAACAAGTGCGACCTGAACAGGTGGAAGCCATTTTGAAGATTGGCAAGTCCATGCTGCACAAAGAAGTGGTATTGCTGGATGGGATCCACTCGGTATTGGAAAAATTAGCGCCAAAGTATCGGTTGGTCCTGGCGACAAAAGGTGATCTGCTTGACCAGGAACGCAAGTTGAAAAAGTCGGGTTTACTAAGGTATTTTCATCATATTGAAGTGATGACACACAAAAAGGAAGAGAACTATCAGCAACTGCTCAACCACTTGGATATAGATGCCCGGAAATTTATGATGATCGGCAACTCGCTGAAATCGGATGTGCTTCCGGTGATTAATCTTGGTGGAACAGCTGCACATGTACCCTTTTATACAACCTGGGTTTTTGAACAATTGGATCCATCATCCGTTAAAAGTGATCGGTTTTTTGAACTAAAGCACATCCATGATGTTTTGACATTGTTCGATCTTTCATAATCATACCTGAAAAAATTGATGGAATACCAGGGAAATATTATCAAAATGCGCACGGAACTGGCCGATCCGATAACTTATTTTTTACCGGTTGGCGACCAGGAGGTAGCAATGAACGAATTGATCGGTCAACAAATTTCGATGAAGTTTGAAGGGCAGATCAATTGTATTTCGTGTGGCAAAAGAACAAAAACATCGTTTGGACAAGGCTTTTGTTATTCCTGTTTTCAAACGGCTCCCGAGGCAGACCAAAGTATTATGAGGCCGGAACTGTCGAAAGCACAGTTCGGAATCGCCCGCGATATGGAATGGTCTGAAAAACACGACTTGATCGATCATTACGTGTACCTGGCTGTTTCTCAGGATTTGAAAGTTGGAGTGACCCGCACACATCAAATTCCCACACGTTGGATTGATCAGGGAGCCAGCCGTGCAATTAGGCTGGCTAAAACACCCAACCGGCATATTGCAGGAATTATTGAGGTGTTGCTGAAGAACCATTTTACCGACAAAACCAACTGGCGGGCCATGCTCCAAAATCACGTGGATGAATCGATTGATTTATTGGACGAAAAGAAAAAGGCCCGCGAATACCTTTCTGCTGAATTGAAGCAGTATTTCTCAGATGAGGATGAAGTCGTTCAGTTAAATTATCCGGTAGTCAATTACCCATCAAAAGTCAGTAGCGTCAGTTTCGATAAAAAACCAGTGATAGAAGGAAAGTTGATGGGAATTAAAGGACAATATCTTATTTTTGACAAAAATCAGGTGCTCAATATCCGCAAGCACAACGGTTACTATTTATACATTTCTGTTAATGTGTAATTAAAACAAGGTGGCAATCTTTAAATTGTCAGTTTCAGAAATGAATTACTTGGTAATTGCTAAATGCTTGTTTTTGAGCATATTTGTAAAACATTAATTTTTTAATCGAATCAGGGGAACGCTCATGTTTTGTTGCCCTTTTTTTTAGTTATTTTGGGTATCCAAAAAGAAACTGATCGGCAAATATAACGACTATGGAACAACAAGATTGGAAGCAAATTGGCTTCGGTTATCGAAAAACGAATTATAACATTCGCTGCTATTATAAAAATGGTGAGTGGGGAAGTCTGGAAGTCAGTGATTCCGAATATATCAATATACAT
>DATFMO010000229.1:0-2787 GCA_035266925.1 Sunxiuqinia sp.
AACCGGAAAAGCAAAACAGGCCATTATTGGCGTAAATCGGGGTGTTCGCATGGACCGACCACCGGTTGGTTTGCGACTCACTCCAAAGTAATTTACCCGTGGCTGCATCGACACCAATGATATGATCGGCCATCATATTGACCAGAATCTTGCGATCAGGCAGTTTTACCAGCAATGGAGTGCAGTAGGCGGACAACTCACCAAGCCCCTTGCACGACCAAATCAAATCGCCATTGAATCGGTTCAAAGCAACTACATTATTCGTTTTTCCACCGGGAGAACAAAACACAACATCACCGTCAACAACAACGGACTCAGTAATTCCCCAAGTAATATTCTTGCCGTCAAAATCCTTAAACAGGTTTTTTGACCATTTCGTAGCACCAGTATTGGCATCCATACAAACCAGGATTCCATTGCCACTGAGCATGTAAACCAGATCTCCAACTACGGTTGGCGTTGACCGCGCACCTGGATAACTGCTGGTAAATTCATTGCCATATTTCATCCGGGTAATTTCTTTCCCTTGCTGATCCAATACAAAAACATAGCCGATCCCATCGATCATTCCAGAACAATAGATCTTTCCATTTGCAAAAGCCGGTGAGGAGAAACCTTCTCCCAGCCCATCAAAAGACCACAGTACGTTGGGGCCATCTGCAGGCCAGGACGGTAGCATATCGGGAGCTTCATAGACGCCGTTTCCATTTGGCCCGCGCCATTGTGACGCTTGTTGTGCAGAAACTTGAAAAGCCAAAAAAAGGCACACCAATAGGGTTGTTAGCTGATTCTTCATGGTTTAAAAAGTTAATTCATTTTGGTGAATTCAAATTTATCAAGTCTGCTCTGCATTAACAACGGATTTTGGTATTTAACAAGGTTCTAAATAATGACATTTGTTAACAGCTACGGAAACATGAAACCGAACACAAGTCACTAATATTCAGACATTTGACTAAAGCCAAAATTAGCTTAGCATGTTGGGCAAAAATGGAGTTTGAGAAATGTCAATATTAAATCGGCTCAAACGATCGTCAATGACCGGAAAAAATTGAACTTATGAATAAAAACATCTCAATCCTTAAACGTCGAGTTTTAGCTCCTGCAAGGACAAAAAAAACTCCCCAGTATTTGAGGAGTTAACAAGTGTTTCTATCATCAGAAAATGAATTTAAACATTGGGTTCCCAACCGGTTTCGTATTGTCTACCCCATAATTTCATCGCATCCCGATCGTAAATGTGTCCTGTTTTGGTGTCGACATCAAACGACTTTCCAATTCGATAGGAAATATTGGCGTAGTGTACCAGCATCTGGCTCACAGCACCTTCATCAATCGGTGAATGAAGCTGACTTGATTTCCCCCGGATGTTATCGAAGAAATTGACAATGTGTGCATCAGTCATTCCGCCACCACCACCGAGGGCTGTCCCTGCCTCATTACTTTGCGATTTACTATCACGAACCAGTTTTCCTCCCCGGTCAAACAATTTGTATCCACCACGGTCAACATAGACCGAACCTTCCGTTCCGTAAATGATCGTTCCTCTCCCACTACCATATGTTTGATAGCCATTTCGACTCTTCCCATCCCACTTGATGATTTTGTCGCCCGGAAAGCGAAAACTGGCATCCATCGTGTCGTACATCTCCCAACCATCATCTTTAAAGTGACGTTTTGCTGCCTCTACATCCACATATTCGGGGTAGTCAACCTGCAAAGCCCAGCGAGCAACGTCCAGTTCATGGGTTGCATTGTTGCCTGTTTCCGCCGTTCCCCATTTCCAGCCATACCAGTGCCAGTTGTAATCCCAGGTGTTGAAACGATACGCTTCGTGAGGCGCCGGCCCTTGCCAGAGCTCCCAGTCCAATCCTTCCGGAACCGGAGCACTTCGTGGAACGGGAACTTCACCACGGGTATTGGAATAAAAAGCAACAGCCCGGTAGGGGTCACCAATGGCTCCATTATGAATATCGTTCATGATTTCAATGGATTCACTGGCCGACCGCTGTTGGTTGCCCATTTGCACCACTTTCCCATATTTCTTCTGAAAAGCAACCAATAGTTCGCCTTCGCGGGGGTTGTGACTACAAGGCTTTTCGATGTACACATGCTTTCCAGCTTCCATAGCCAACCAGGTGCCCGGTGCATGCCAATGATCAGGGGTGGCATTGAAAATAGCATCGACATTTTTGTCTGCAAACACTTCGCGGATGTTATTGACCAATTCCGCTTTTCCGCTGACTTTTCCCTGTAGATCCTGCCCCACTTTTTCACGTTGCTTTTTCATCACATCGCAAATGTAGGCCAGGTCAACATTGTTGTTTTTGTCCATTACTGCATTATAGTATGCTCCCACACGCCGTCCACAGCCCATAAAAGCCACACTAAGGCGATCGTTGGCACCAATAATCCGGGAATAACTTTTAGCTGACATGCCCATGGTTGCTCCGCCAAGTGTAATACCTGTAGCACCAACGGCTGCCTTTTTTAAAAAATCTCTTCGGTTTGAACTCATTTTATCAGGTTTTCAAGGATTTTTATTGGGATTTAATCGACGAACTTTCAGACTTCTAAAATGGACTTCATCACCGTGATCCTGCAACAGGATGTGACCGGATTGCCAGCTACCAAAGCCATCCCAGTGGGCATATTTGCTTCGGGCAACCAGTGCGTAAAACGCCTGTGTCCCTCGCTCATACTGCAATACTTTCCGGTGATTCAACCAGTGCTCTATATGGGCACCCACAAAATCACTCATCTCCAGATTGTTCCCTTTAAGCCATT
>DATFMO010000230.1:0-3764 GCA_035266925.1 Sunxiuqinia sp.
AGGAGTGTTCCCAACCCCAGCAGTACAGCCATTGGCATGATTATTCTTCTCATAGCTTTCTGTATTAAAGTTAATTGTATCAATAATTACAAAGGATAAAACAATTGAGATCAATTAAATATTGTGTTTTGATGGGAGAAAATGAATCATTCAGATCATTTGTAAAAAATTAGGATTGAATGTCGTTTGCAATCATTTGAACTTATGATTTAGATACATTTGAATCGAATTTTTACGATAAATACATTGATGAATGTTGAGAAATGCTATTATCCCTGAAATAATCGCAAACGTTTTCGATCATTTGTAATGCATCAGGAACACGAATTAGGTGTATCGTAGAAAAAGTAATGTTTGTTAAGTTATTGCTAATAAACTGTCGTGTTGGTAGTTGGTTGTGGTGGTGGATTGAATGCTGGTTTATTTTTGATCCCAGTTAGTCCTTAATTTAGTTTGAAAAAGTTTTAGGTATGAGTTTAAAGAAACAAGTTTTAAAATCGAAACCGGTTTGTAAAGTTACTTTCCGTGTTTCAAAAGACATTGCCGCTGAAGCTGAATCTGTTTCATTGGTTGGTGATTTTAACAATTGGGATGCCTCTGTTGCTCCAATGAACAAATTGAAATCTGGTGAATTTACCAGTATCATTGAATTGGAAAAAGGGAAATCGTACGAATTTCGTTACTTGGTTAACGGGAAAGAATGGTACAATGAAACTGAAGCAGATGGCTTTATTGCCAATAGTTTTGGTGCTGAAAACAGCGTTGTTCAAGCTGTTTAGTTGAACCACTAAGAAGAAATCCTCACATCTTTAAAGGGGGCGTGTCAGCATTAGCAGATACGCCTTTTTTTGTTTGACTATTCAGGGAGGAAACATTTGAGTTATTATTTATACATTTGAGTTTGATCAACATCAACTATGATAACGTCTGAAAATTCGGTCTTCAAAAACAAAAATCTGTACATTATTTTTTGTATCACGCTGGTTGCTGTCATGGGGGTGGCCAGTATCACTCCGGCATTCCCGGATATCATCGACTATTTTAAGATTGATACGCAGCAAGTGGGGTGGTTGATCGTTGCTTTTACGCTTCCCGGTATTTTTTTAGCTCCTGTCACGGGGATGCTAGCTGACCGATATGGACGGAAATTGATACTTGTCCCGTCGTTATTTTTGTTTGGTGTTGCCGGTGTTGCATGTATGTTTGCTCCTGGATTTTATTGGCTGCTGGCCTTGCGGTTTGTGCAAGGTATTGGGGCAAGTTCTTTGGGAAGTTTAAATATTACTGTGATTGGTGATTTATTCTCGGGGCAACGCAGAACGGCTGTCATGGGATATAATGCCAGTGTGTTGAGTGTGGGAACGGCTGCATATCCGGCCTTGGGTGGGGTAATTGCTACATTGGGCTGGCAATATATTTTTGCACTTCCTGTATTAGCCATCCCCCTCGGTATCTGGGTTATTGGAAAGCTGGAAAGTCCGCAACCCAACAACAAGAAACATTTGAAGGATTATTTCGGACAAGTCTGGAAGACCATTAATCAAAAGGCGGTGTGGGGATTATTGATCATCAATGTGATTGTATTTTTAATCCTTTATGGCACCTACCTGAACTATTTCCCTATCATGATGAAAAAACGGTTGGGAGCTGATTCCTCTCACATCGGAATTATGATGTCGCTGATGTCTGTAACAACTGCTCTGGTTTCTTCACAGTTGGGCAAAATCAATCGAATGATAAAAGTCAGGCCGCAGCTGATCATCGGAAGCCTGGGCTACCTTTTGGCTTCGGTTATCATGGTTTTTGCCGGAAATTATTGGATGCTGGCTGCCGCTGTTATTGTATTTGGTCTGGGACAAGGAATTATTATACCATCCATCCAGAATTTATTGGTTGGTTTTGCTTCCATCGAGGAGCGTGCTGCATTTATGTCTGTCAATTCAATGGTACTTCGTCTGGGACAAACATTGGGGCCAATATTCGTTGGATTCATTTTTGCGATTGCAGGTTTAAATGCCACTTTCTACGCTGGCGCTGTGATGGCCTTCATCATGATTTTGATCATCCTGCTCATGGTTCAGATTCACCGGAACCAGTAATTTCTATTCAAAAATCACGATTGTCCGGTAAAAACAAAAGTGTATCCGCTACGAGGAATGGAGTGGTCTGTATCTCTCTATATTATAACGCAATATCCGCTATGCGGAAAAAATTATCCGAGGAGATCAAGTATTGCAGAAAAATGAGCTCTCAAAGACCGGATACCGCCTGGCGGTTAAACATGACTGACTTTTTAGAGGAGTGATTGAATTTTAACCGGACATCAATATTCTGAAATAAATTCCCGTAAATAATTGGTATTTAATTATTCGAGTGTGTTTGGTACTCTTGATGTCGATAAAAATCAATGTCATTCATTCTTCAATTTAATCGATATTTAGCTAGTTTTGCTATATCGAATAGGTATGGAAAATAACAATCAGACATATATTGTACGTGAAGGATGGATTTCAATTGTCACCAATTTACTATTGTTTGGCTTAAAATATTGGGCTGGAATAGTCTCGGGTTCAATTGCCTTGATTGCTGACGCCTGGCACACGTTGACAGATTCAGTTTCATCCATCATTGTTTTGATTGGTGGGAAAATTTCGAATAAGCCGGCAGATGAAGAACATCCTTTTGGGCATGGACGTGCAGAGCACATTGCCGCTATCATCATTGGGGTGCTTTTAGCCATTGTTGCTTTCGATTTTGTACTTAGCTCCATTGAAAAGTTCAACAGCGGAAAAGCCGGACACTTTGGAACCATCGCCATTGTCGTCACCATTATTTCGGTTGTAGGGAAGGAAACATTGGCGCAATATGCCTTTTGGGGTTTTCGAAAGACCAATTCAGCCGTATTAAAAGCTGATGCCTGGCACCACCGAACCGATTCATTGTCGTCAATCATCATATTGATTGGTATTTTTGTTGGGAAGTATTTTTGGTGGATTGACTCTGTGCTGGGACTGATTGTTGCGTTGATGATCGCCTATGCCAGCTACGAAATTCTATCTCAAGAAATTCGCAGTTTGCTGGGCTTGAATATCGATCCGAAATTAATTCATGAAATTAAACTCGAGGTGGATCAGTTATTCGATCGCGAGGTTTACATCCATCATTTTCACCTGCACCAGTACGGGAACCATAGTGAACTGAGTTGCCATATCAAGTTGCCGGCGAAAATGCCCTTGGATGAAGCACACCTCATTTGTACAAAAATTGAAATTCGAATTAAAGAGAAATTCGATTTGGTCACTACTATTCACCCGGAACCACTGGATGAAAATGCATCCAAAGCATCGTCGACAAATTGGAATTGAACCGGATTTTGAAAAGTTCTTACCGATTAACTTTAATCTATACGGAATATCCTTAAATTAGCGTTCTTGATTTTTGAAGGGGAAGGATAGGGAATCCAATTCTCAAAATTTCAACCTTTATAAGAAGTCACACAGACGTAAATTGAAACATTACAAACGTGAAAAATATCCTGTACTGCTTGTTTTTACTGGCGATTATTGTCGGTTGCAATGATGTTTATGATGCACCACCAAAATCACTGATGCAAGTCACTTTGGTGAACGATGATACACTTGACATCAGCATACCAATCGTGTCGGTGTATGGTGTTGGCCATGCTGACAGCCTTTGGATTTACCAAGCGCAAACCAGGTCTTTTTTGCTTCAGTTGAGCACTGATACAGTGTCCCGTTTCGTCG
>DATFMO010000231.1:0-4832 GCA_035266925.1 Sunxiuqinia sp.
CAGATCAACTTTGAACCTGAGCTGTTTGGATGATTTTCCAATCATGCTGAGTGATGTGTTGATGGCGATCCTATAAATCCAGGTACTGATTGCAGCATCTCCACGATACGAGTCCAGGCTTTTCCAAATATTGATCAGCACTTCTTGACACATATCTTTGGAGTCCTCCTCGCAATTCGCATAATACCTGCAGACACGAGAGATTCGTTCTTTATTCTCGCTAACGATTTGTTCGAATTTTTCCTCTTTGTTGATCATCAAATTTCAACTTGTTTTACTAGTTAGTTCAACCGAAAATGTGATTGTTACATTTTTGATAGCGGTAATTTAAGGACATTTTTCTGCTCAACGGAAAAATGCGGCACAAATAAGACTTAACAATCTCAAAACCAAAGAAATTATTCAAAACAAAAAATGCTGTCACAATCGGACAGCATTAATTTTGACGAAATTTCTTCCATATTGAAAACAGAAAAATTAACGGTTACCTATATTTTCAGGGTTCATATCATGATTTTGAAGGCGGTTCCAGGCCATTTCTTCATAGTTTGTTCCCGGTTTCCCATAATTGGCAAACGGATCAATGCTCAGTCCGCCACGAGGAAGGAACTTGCCCCATACTTCGATGTATTTCGGCTCAAGCAATTTGATCAAATCCTTCATGATGATGTTGACGCAATCTTCATGAAAGGAGCCATGATTGCGAAAACTGAACAGGTATAACTTCATCGATTTACTTTCCACCAGTTTCTTGTCGGGCAAGTAACTAATGTAAATGGTTGCAAAATCCGGCTGCCCGGTAATGGGGCACAAACTAGTGAATTCGGGAGCATTAAATTTCACCCAATAATCGTTTTCGGGGTGTTTATTGTTAAATGACTCCAGTACATCTGCCGAATAATCATATAAATAATTGGTCTTCTTTCCGAGATGTTTTAAATCGTCCATAAAATATTGTCATTAGTTATTTTATAATTGGTTACTGGGATAAGCCACTAATTATCTAATTACCAGTTATTCAATTATCCTTTCTTCAATAAATACGATTCCAGTCCGTTTTTTCGCAACTTGCAGGCCGGGCATTTTCCACAGCCATCGCCAATGATGCCGTTGTAACAGGTCAATGTTTCATTCCGAACCAGATCAAAAACGCCAAGCCCATCAGCCAGTTGCCAGATTTCCTCTTTGTTTTTCCACATCAGCGGCGTATGAATTTCATACGGATAATCCATCGACAAGTTCAAGGTCTGATTCAACGACTTGATGAATTCATCACGACAATCCGGATAGCCACTGTAGTCGGCCTGCCCCACACCGGTCACCAAATGATGAATGTCTTTCGACTTGGCATAAATGGCTGCGTAGGTCAGAAAAGTCATGTTGCGCCCTTCCACCAATGTATTTGGCGGGCGATCAGCTGGTTTGTCCTGCTCCACTTCGACATCAGGATTGGTGAGCGCATTACTTGAAATTTGGTTCAACAAATCCAGCTTAAACACGTGGAACGGCACCTCAGCCTCTTTGGCAATAGCTTCTGCTATCTCCAACTCAAGCCGGTGTTTTTGACCATAATCGTACGATATGGCTTCCACGGCATCAAAATTTCGTTTGGCCCAAAACAGGCAGGTCGTTGAATCCTGTCCCCCGGAAAATACAACTAATGCTTTCTTCATGATACTTCTTTTAATCGGAATGGATTGTAAGAAATCCCTTCATCAAAGGTGTCAATTCCCTCAACTTCCTTCACCTTTTTCACCACAAAAATGGTCAATGGCAGCACGATGATTTCGTAAACGGTTTTCAAAAAGGCCTGTGTAACAATCATCTCCAACATCACCGATGCATCAAAAACGCCGGTAAAAGCGATGGTTATAAAAATCAACGAATCGGCTCCCTCGCCTGCCAAGGTGGACAAAATCGCCCGCAACGAGAAACCCTTTCCATGCGTCATTATTTTCACTTTGCTCATCACAAAAGCATTCAGAAAGGAACCAACCAGATAGGCCGTCAAGCTCGCGAAAATGATTCTTGCTGAGCTGCCCAAAATACTTTGAAAAGCTTCCTGCCCTTTATAAAATGGTGCAGGTGGAATCGCAATGGTGAGCGTAAAAAATAGCGCCGCCAAAACGTTGACACCAAATCCAGCCCAAATGATCAAACGGGCTTTTTGGTAGCCCCAAACTTCAGCAATCACATCATTGATGATGTAGGCCAATGGAAAGATCAATACACCAGCCGGTGCCGACCATGAACCAATCATGATAATTTTGGATGCCAAAATATTTGAGATCAACAAACAGGCTGCGAAGAGAACGCCTGTCATCAGGAATAGTACAGATACCTTATTTTTCATTTTCTTGTTTTTTACGTGGTTACCAAGCACACGGTATAATAAGAACGCAAAGATAATGGATTTTGATTAAAACCTTCCGGGGAAAAGTCACCTTCATAGCGACCGTATCATTTTTTTTTAATCGATGACATTTTAGCGAAACAACAGAGTCAGGCATCCGCTTTTTATTATCTTTGCTTGTGATATCACTTTTTCAAAAAAGATGTTACCATGACTGTTTCACGCTTTGGAGTTTCATTAGAAAAGGAATTGCTGGATGCTTTGGATGAATATGTGAAGGAAAATCATTTTTCCAATCGTTCGCAAGCCATTCGGCAATTGATCAGCCGAAACATTGTTGAGAAAAAATGGCAATGCAATAATTATGTCGCTGGCTCTGTCACTTTGGTGTACGATCCGCACAAACATGATATTTATAGCCAATTGGCCGATGTGTATGAAAAGTATCACCAGGAAATCCTGGGAACACAGCGGTTGATTCTGGACAAATCGAAACATATGGAAATTGTTGCCATTAAAGGCGTGGCTATCCGGTTGACAGAATTGGCGGACAAATTAATCAGCATCAAAGGAATTCAACATGGGAAATTGACCATGAGCCGGGCCGACTAATTTTTTTGATTCAATAGTGTTATCTATTTTATTTTAATGTCACGATTTTAGAATCAACAAAACGTATTTACATGAGTATGCTAAATCCACATCTTCAAAATAAACTCAACCAGCTGGAGGCCTGGTTTTCAAAACGAAAAGGTTCTATTGTGGCCTTTTCCGGCGGAATTGATTCCACCCTTGTTCTCTATTTAGCCCGAAAATTTCAAGGGAAAGAAAATGCCATTGGAGTCATTTCTAATTCAGAGAGCTTGAAAACAAAGGATTTCGAACTGGCGAAGCAATTCTGCAGAGATTTTGACATCCAACTGGAAATCATCAAAACGCTGGAACTGGGAGATATTCGTTACAATAAAAACCCGGAGAACCGCTGTTATTTCTGCAAAGAACATTTATTCCATGATTTGCAACTAATCAAAAACAAATATCCCGAATTTGATGTGCTCAGCGGAACCAACCACGATGATCTCGGTGATTATCGTCCCGGGTTACAAGCGGCCGCCAAATACAAAGTGTTGGCTCCTATGGCCGACTGCGATCTGACCAAAGGGGAACTGCGGCAGATCGCCAAACATTTCGGACTGTCAAATTGGGACAAGCCAGCAAGCCCGTGCCTGAGTTCCCGGATTCCATATAATCATGACATTACGTTGAGAAAACTCAAGCAGGTGGAAGCCGCCGAAGATATCCTCAACGATTTTGGTTTCCGCGATGTGCGAGTCCGCCATTATGGCGATTACGGCAAGGTTGAAGTGCAACGGGGCGAATTGGAAAAACTATTTGAAGTGGAAGAGCAAGTCGTTGACCAGATTAAAGCAATTGGGTTTCCTGACGTTCGTATTGATCGTGAAGGATTGGTTTCCGGCAAACTTAACCGGGTATTAAAAGGTGTGAATCAGCAAAAAATTGTGAAATGAAAATTTTGTACTATGACTGCTTTGCCGGTATCAGCGGCGATATGAACCTGGGCGCGCTCATTGACTTGGGCGTGGAGCCGGACGACCTAAAAAACGAATTAGAGAAATTGAATATTGAAGGTTTTCACCTGGAAATTAAGAAAGACCAGCGACGCGGAATTACCGGAACCAAAGCCGAGGTGATCATTGAAAACCCGGATAACGAAAAGCACCGTCACCTGAGGCATGTGGAAGAAATAGTGAACAACAGTAGTTTGCCGGAACACGTCAAAAGCAATGCCTTGAAAATCTTTAACCTGGTTGCCGTCGCTGAAGCCAAAGTGCATGACATTCCCATCCAAAAAGTTCATTTTCACGAAGTTGGCGCCTTGGATTCAATTGCCGATATTGTTGGTGCAGCCATCTGTCTCGACTATTTAAAAGTCGACAAAGTAATGGCCGCTCCCATCCAGTTAGGTGGAGGAACGGTGAAATGTGCTCACGGAATCATGCCCGTTCCTGCACCGGCAACAACAGAAATTGTGAAAGACGTTCCTGTGAAAACCGGGCTTGTCAATCATGAAGCCACCACGCCAACCGGTGCCGCTATTTTGGTTGCCACCGTTGATGAGTTTACCGATAAAATTGATCTTTCAATCTCAAAAACAGGCTATGGCATTGGCAATCGCGACAGTGAAGTTCCCAATGTGCTGCGGGTGCATCTGCTTGAAAGTTCCGATGCTGTTCAGGACGTAGAAACAGAAAATGCCATCGTTCTGGAAAGCAACATCGACGACATGAACCCGGAACATTACGATTTCATCCTGAATCAACTTTTTAAAGCCGGTGCGAGTGACGCCTGGCTGGTTCCCATGGTGATGAAAAAATCGCGTCCTGCAGTTCAACTTGCTGTATTATGCAAAGAACAACTGGCGGAAAAATTGAAAGACATCATCTTCACCCACAGTACA
>DATFMO010000232.1:0-3808 GCA_035266925.1 Sunxiuqinia sp.
CGGTCCACCATCAATTGGTTCGCCATATGCATTCAAAAAACGACCGCTCAGTTCGCCCCCCACGATCAGCCGGGGTGCATGCCCTGTAAAAATCACTTCTGCATTAGTTGGAAGTCCTTCAGTTCCAGCAAACACCTGCAAAGTCACCAAATCACGTTCAATTTTAATTACCTGCGCCAATCGGCCTTCGACGGTTGCAATCTCTTCGTAACCAACATTCGTGGCATGTAGCGAGCAGGTCGCTTTAGTAATTTGCGACAACTTGATGTAAATTTTTTGAAAAGCAATCGTTTTCATAACACAAATTGTCAAATTGAATTCACAGCACTTGGTTCAAATTTCCTGCGTCTTTTGCACACGTTCCTCCATCAGCTCCTTCAGTTTTCGTTCGTATTTGGAAAACTTTTCCGAATGAAATTCAGCATAATTCATTTGTTTCAACAGGTTGATGATTCCCTTGAAATAAGGATTCACCTCCTCAAAAGATTCAAACTGGTATTTCTTACCAACAAGATCCAATACCAGTTCCATCATAAAATGTTGACGGGCAATCGGTGTGTTGGCGTCAACCGGGTCGAAAGCATCCTGCTGCAACAGTACAAAATCGATTACTTCCGATTTCCAAAACTGCAGGTGATAATCGATAGGCACACCATCATCTCCCAGAATATTGATCTGTTCATGTGCTTCACGGCCACGATGCAAATAGTTTTTCGCCAATAAAATCTGGTCAATCCAGTCCGATGAAATTTCATTTTTAATGTATTCCTGAAATTCCGGGTATTCCAGGTATTTCGAATAACTATCGAGTGCATCAATGGCTGGATAACGCTTGCCATCCGAACGTTCCTGCGAGAGGGCATAAAAACAACGGGCTGTCTTTTTTGTTGCTTCAGTCACCGGCTCTTTCAGATTACCACCAGCCGGGGATACGGTACCAATAAAAGTCACCGACCCGGCTTGTCCATTATTGAGATGAACAAAGCCAGCACGTGCGTAGTAGTTGGAAATGATCGCTTGCAAATCCATTGGGAAAGCATCCGGCCCCGGTAGTTCTTCCATCCGGTTTGACATTTCGCGCAAGGCCTGCGCCCAACGCGATGTTGAGTCGGCCAGTAAAAATACTTTCAATCCCATGTTTCGGTAATACTCTGCCAGGGTCATCGCTGTGTAGATGGATGCCTCACGGGCTGCCACCGGCATGTTTGAGGTGTTGGCTACGAAAGTAGTCCGCTCCATCAGCAAACGACCGGTTCGGGAATCCGTTAACTGTGGAAATTCAGCAAACAGTTCCACCACCTCATTGGCTCGTTCTCCACATGCTGCAATCACAATCAAATCGGCATCTGCCTGCTTCGCGAGTGCATGTTGCAAAACTGTTTTGCCGGTTCCAAAAGCCCCCGGAATAAATCCTGTTCCGCCGCGTACCATCGGGTTCAGGCTGTCAATTACCCGAATACCGGTTTCCAAAAATTCATAGGGACGCGGTTTTTCCCGATACACTTTGATTGGGACTTTTACCGGCCATTTTTGCATCATCGTCACCGAGTGCTCGTCGCCACGAGAGTCGGTCAGCACAGCAATCGGATCGTAAATGGTATACATGCCTTTGGCCGCAATACTTTTTACAGTGAAAGTTCCTTCCCATCGAAATGGCACCATGATTTTGTGTTTCAGCCAATTTTCGTGCACCTCCCCCAGCCAGGTTCCCGCACGTACCGTGTAGCCTGCCTGAATTAGCGGTGTGAACTTCCACAAGGTTTCATCGTCAAGTGCTGGCGCGTAGTCGCCCTTTTTCAAAAACACGCCCTGCATCTTGTCAAGATCGTGTTGCAGCCCATCGTAGTTTTTCGACAAAATGCCAGGGCCGAGTGAAACTTCCAGCATGTGACCCGTGAATTCGACGTCCATGTCCACTTTCAAGCCCCGTGTGCTTTCAAATACCTGGACGTAGACCAACTCTTCCCCAATACGAATCACTTCGGCCATTAGCCTAAGGTCGCCCAGCAGGATATAGCAGATTTCATTTTGAAAAACCACCCCATCCACCTCCACCAAAACGAGGTTGGAAATGATACCTGCAACTTTCCCCCTGGTACTCATATCTTCTGATTTAAGCTAAATTCCTCTGCAAAAACCTGCTTTTCCTGCAAATCCCGAATCAGATTTTCCAGGAACTCCAATCCTATTTGCGCATCCAGTTTTTGCCAACGTTCAATGATTTGAAGCTTCAAAACGAAACTCAATAGTTGTTCAATCGTGAAATAGTTAAATACGATCAATTCGTCTAAAAACTGAAATTTGATCTGGTCGATCTCCTTTTCTTTCTCGGTGGCATCGCCAACTGAATCAAACACTTGCAACACCTGCAACAATTGCGGTCGATCTTCCCAAACCAACGCGTCCGGTTTCGGAATTCCTTTTATCAATTCCTGATAAATTCCGTTTCCGGTGGTATCAGCGATTAAATGTGTTTGGATGTCGTATTCATACTGGTAGCAATTCACTGCCGTAACCAGGTTTTTGACGTCCATTTCAAACTGAAACCACTGGCGAATAAACGCCTGTTTTGAACTGGTTGCTTCCTGATAAAAAAGTTCCTGTAGTTTGTTCTCTGCCTGAAGTGGCGATTGTTCCAATTCTTCGGTATAAAATTGACTGAGAAAACGTTTCAGATAATCCGCCAAATCCGTTGGCCGAATGATTTGTTGCAGTAAATACGTTTTGGAATAATTCCCTAATTGATCAAATCCAGAATCTGCCAACAATAGCAAATTCAACAGGTTTTTATTATCGAAAGGTCGATAGAGCCATTCTAAATATCTCCGATCAAAGCGATTGACTTGTGAAATTAGTTCGTGTTTCACATGCAGGCAATCGACTTCCATTCGACTTCCATTCAAGATCAAATCCGGAAGCCCGGCCACCAAACAGTAGTAGTTCTTTTTTGACATGGCTCATGCTTGATCATTAATTTGTTCAAATCGCCTTCAATCAGCCTCCGATTCATCACCGAACAGCAGCTCCCAGGTCTTTTCCTTCAGGTAATTTTTAAAGTAATTTTCAAAATCATCGTCGGTAAAACTGAGCCGGTAATGGCCTCCTTTCGATTCAATTTTGAATCCGTTGCGCATGTCTGGATCCAACCGAATCTCCATTCCTTTTCTCAGTTGCATGGCCAGTTTCCTTTTAAAGAATTCAGCCAGTCGCTTTTCTTCTTCAGCTGGAAGTAAAAGACTCAATTCACTTTCTTTCTGTCCGGCTTGTTCCCAGTTTTCAATGACCAGTAAAATCATCCTTTCTATAAATTCTACATCCTCAAAAGCAGACTTCACAGCAGCATTTACCTGCAAAGTAATGAGTTCATCAGTGATTTGCTGCTTCAGCTTACCTAGAACCTTTTGAGCCGCCAGCCTGATCTCAGCGTCCGCTTTTTCCTTCGCTTCCTTAACTGCTTCATCAGCTTGCATTAAAAGATTCTCCTTCTGTTTCATTGCTGATTGGATAATACCATCCGCCTCTTTTCGGGCTTTCTCAAGAATTTTCGCTGCATCTTCATTGGCTTTCAATACTCCTTCATGGTAGATTTTCTCCGTTAACTCCTGAACATTGGTTGTCATGCCTTTGGTTTTTTCAAGATGAAATGTATCCGCTACGACAAAATATCAGCGATGTCGCTTTGTGTCTGACTAACTGTAAAAATAGGAGTGCTTGCCCCATGGATGATTTTCTTGGCAAACGGACCGATTGTCTTCTTAAAAGAAGTTGGCACCTGATGGGTTCGAATAATGACAAAATCAGGTTTCTT
>DATFMO010000233.1:0-2760 GCA_035266925.1 Sunxiuqinia sp.
ATTATTGACGACGATGCCAAACGCCCATCTCAGCTCAAAGAATTAGAAGATGAATTAAACAGGAAGTAAAGAAGGTCACATTATTTGGTTACAGCTCCAAATAAGCAGATATAGGAGAGTCATATTCAATTCATTCTGGCATAACCGCAAACACTGCTATTATCAACTTCGAGAAAAGACCACAATTTACAACTGCTGCAATCAGTACACCATGAAAAACAGTGACAGGCCAATAGCAATTAAAATGATGTTGATGTATTTGGTTCCGATCACGCCTCATAATCATCAAACAGAATTGTAGTCCACAAAACTTATTCCAACTAACAGAAAACAACGAATCCAAGTATACAGTCACTAAAAATTATAACTTTTAGTGAATACAATAATCAAAAGTTATTTTTTTGCTAACGAGTGCAAGATTGCCCAAAACCTTCACAGATTACTATAGTTCAGAAAGTAACGTGATTGACAAAGATAATTTCCGAGAATTCGTGATCATGAAATAATCCTCCCAAAAACTGCAAACCGTCTACACGATTACAACTGCTGCAACCGATACACCATAAAAAACAGTGAAACGCCGATGACTATCAAAATCATGTTGATGTATTTTGCCCAGATTATTTTTTTGAGCGTGGCCATCACGAAGGCCACCACGCCAAATACGCCGGTACTAATCAGCGCAGTGAAATAGGTAATAGCAATGGCTTCAGCCGGGGGATCAGCACCTTTGGGTACCTCAGGCACCACAATTTGATGGGAGGCCAGCACCCAAACAGCAAAAGCGCCCAACAGAACGAAAGCTGCCTGCCCCAGTTGTTGATACAATATTTTTTTTTCGACCCAGGAAAAAATGATCAACCCAATCGCCAAAAATAACAGCCATTGCGAACTAGTTGTCAGGGTCAGAAATGCTTGCCTTTCCATTATTTTAAAGTTTGGTCAAAAGTGTTAATTTTTTGGTAAAGAAAAAAATAGAAGTCTTCCCCTCAAATTGGTTACTTTTGTGCTTTCAATCGTGGTTTGACAGGTTTTAAAACGTAATTTGACAGTTGCCGGATCAGTGTGAAAAACTGAAAAATCAAGCGTGTAATTATTCTGTCAAACGAGTACTCATTAAAAATACAAGACACAGAAACATGACAAAACAAATGGAAGTATCACCCGACGTCAAAGGACTGATATTTGATCTCGATGGCACCATTGCCGATACCATGCCCATTCATTTTACTGCCTGGAGAAACGCTGCCGCCCGTTACGGCATTGATTTCACCACCGAATTATTTGAGCAGCTTGCAGGCATTCCACTCTATAAAACTGTTGAAAAGCTTAACGAACTATTTGACAAAAACATTGACCCACAGGAAATGGGCGATGCAAAAGAACAAGAATACGAAGACAACATGCACCAGGCACAGCCTGTTGAGCCGGTGATGGACATCATCAAAAAGTATCACGGCAAACTGCCAATGGTTATTGGAACGGGCGGAAGCCGCGAGCTATCGTTGAAAGCTATGCAGCTAACCGGTGTGGACCAATACATTGATAAACTGGTTTCGGCCGACGAAGTTGAAAACCACAAACCACACCCGGATACGTTTTTAAAATGTGCCGAACTGATTGGAGTAAAACCAGAAGATTGCCTGGTATTTGAAGATGGGAAGCTCGGCATCCAAGCAGCCAAAGACGCTGGCATGCGGGTGATTGATGTTACCGACTATTACGAAGTGACCATCGGTCAATAAATAAACCTAACAAATGAAAAATCAAGCCTTTCTAATCATCCTTTTGGTTGTTTTTCTGGCATCTTGCTCGAAAAATCCACTAAAAAGGAAAGCGACTGTTGTTTTCTACAATACAGAAAACCTGTTCGACACCATCGATGATCCGAAGATCAACGACGATGAGTTCTTACCACAAACCGACAAACACTGGAACACCCAGCGTTACGACAAAAAACTGAATGATCTGGCACATGTAATTGCCTCAATCGACACGTTGGAATTGCCAGAGTTGATCGGACTGGCGGAAATTGAAAATCAACGGGTGCTCCAAGATCTTATTCATACAAAATATCTAGCGAAAGGTGATTACCAAATTGTCCATGTCGACAGCCCCGACAAACGCGGAATCGACGTAGCCCTTTTATATCGAAAAGATGAATTCAAGGTATTGTCTTTCGAAGCCTTGCACGTGGATCCGGGATTCGCCACACGCGACATTTTGCATGTTGTTGGTAAATTGGACGGCGACAAAATTCATGTGTTTGTAAACCACTGGCCATCGCGCTGGGGTGGACAGGAAAAGTCGGAGCCTAATCGGATAGTCGCTGCACAAACCTTGAAAAAGAAGGTGGATGAAATTCTGGCTAAAAACCCGAATGCAAAAATCATCATCGTTGGTGACATGAATGATGAGCCTGACAACAAGAGTCTACTTGATGTCTTGGGCGCAAAATCACCGGCCAGCAAATCGGAATTGCACAACCTGATGATTCCATTGGATGAACAAAACAAGGGGACTGAAAGTTATCGTGGGCAATGGTTCATGCTGGATAATATTGTCGTTTCAAACGCTGTTTTGCATGGCAAAGGATTTACGGCCAGTGATCAGCTCGGACAGATTTTTCACGCCAAGTGGATGGAATACACCAATAAATACGGGAAAACATCTCCCAACAGAACGTACGGGGGCCCCAACTATTACGGTGGAATTTCCGATCACTTCCCGGTGTATTTAAAATTGAGTGAACAGTAGCAT
>DATFMO010000234.1:0-9929 GCA_035266925.1 Sunxiuqinia sp.
CATCTCATCAAATTTCTTTTGTTGTTCCGGATTCAGGATGGCACGAACTTCTTTGTTTCGTTCCTGCATCATCTCACGCATTTTCGGGAACATGTCTCGCCGAGCCTGATCATCTGCATCACGCATTTGTTGACGCATATCACTAAACTTTTGGCCATACTTTTCACTGATTGCATGATACTTGGTTTGTTGATCTTTATTCAATCCCAACGAGTCAACCATCATTTGTTCACGTTGTTCAGGACTCATTCGCTCGCGGCCCTGTGGTTGTGCATAATTGACGCCGATTGACAGTACAAATGCGGCAATCACAATTAAAAACTTTTTCATTGGTTTAATTTTTTGATATGACCTATTGACTTCAAAAAAATTAATTCGTTTAATCGAGTTTCATTTTCAATCAAAAAAGATTGCATTATTTTTACTGAAAATGACGACTATGAAAGCCATGATATTTGCTGCCGGTCTCGGTACAAGACTAAAACCATTAACCGATGATCGTCCCAAAGCACTTGCTGAAATTTCCGGAAAAACATTACTACAACGTTGCATTGAAAACCTGAAACGACAAGGAATTTCAGATGTGGTTATTAATGTTCATCATTTTTCAACTCAAATCATCAGCTTTTTAAAAGAACACAACAACTTTGGCTTACATGTGCAAATCTCAGATGAAAGTAGCGAGTTGCTGGAAACCGGAGGCGGACTTTTAAAAGCACGACCATTGCTTATGGGAGATCAGCCTATCCTTATAATTAATGTTGATGTGCTGACCGATCTTGATTTTCAGAAGTTGGAAGGATTTCACCAGCATGAAAAGGCTCTGGCAACGCTGGTTGTTCGTCGCCGAAAAACATCCCGGTATTTGATGTTCGATACCAACAGGCAACTCACCGGATGGAAAAACCTGAAATCAGGCACCACCAAAGTTTGCCGCATGAATGATTTTGAAAACTCCAATGAATATGCTTTTAGTGGCATTCAACTCATTCAACCAGAGCTGTTGGACCTGATTACCGAGACGGGGCGTTTCTCCATTATCAACCTTTATTTGCGGTTGGCCGAAAAACACTCCATCAAAGCTTTTGTTGATGAGCAATCGAACTGGATGGATCTTGGGAAATATGAGCAGTTGGAAGAAGCAAAGCAACTGATTCAGAAACAGGAAGAAAAGAAAAAGCCGCTCCTGTAAACAGAAACGGCTTCCATCCTATTTTTAGATTTGCACTAATTACTGGCTTCTGGTTTATCTTTCGCAGGTTTCAGCGACACCCGATAGTAATCGTCAAAGTTCAGGTATTTTTTAGCAGCTTCCTGAATTGTTTTGGCATCCACCTCTTTCACCAACTTATCGAAGTTGTCGAAATTATTGAAATCACCATTGTCGTATAAGAAATAATTACTCAACACACTCAGCCAAAAACCGTTTTCACGCATATTCACTTCGCGTTCGCGCAGTTGTTTCTCTGTCGCCTTTTCCAGATCCTCGGCAGATGGTCCGTTCTTTTGAATATCGCTAATAATATCAAAGATGGCGCTTTTCAATTCGTCTTCTTTTTTAGGATCTGAGCCGTAGTAAATCATAAAACGATATACAGGTTCCGGATACTTGTCAAACGACACATGTGCTCCCGGAGAATAGGAACTACTCTTGTCTTCGCGGATCACATCAATCAGGCGTTGGCCCATGATTTTCTGCAAGTCATCCAGTATAATCCGATTTTTCAAGGTATAATCAAAATTACCATGGAAGACAATATACGTGTTCCCTTTATCTGCTTCACCTTTATATACCGTTTTATTAACGACTCCCTTGGGAGCGTGAATTCCCAGGTCTTTCCACATTTCACTTTTGTGGCTCGATGGGATTGATCCAATATATTTTTCAACCAAGGGTTTGAATTTATCCAGATCAATATTCCCAACAAAGAAAAACTTGAAATCACTGGCATCGCTAAACCGTTGCTTGGCAATTTCCTTAATACGGGTAAAGTTAGCTTCGCTTAACGATGACAAATCCAAGGGTTTTTTGCGCGGATTGTAATCACTCGATACCACCTGGAACGTATCCCGGAAGGCTGCTTCAGGAGACACTTTTTTGTTTTGCAACGCCCCTTTCATTTGCGTCATGAACGACGAGAAAGCGGTTGTATCAACTCGGATATTGGTAAAATACAAGTGAAGCATAGACAGTAAGGTTTCCACATCTTTTTTCGATGAATTGCCCTTGAATCCCTCAGTCAATTCGCCAATGTAGGGTGAAATACTGAATACTTTATCAGAAAGCATTTTACTGAGGGTCACGTTATCAAAATCACTAATTCCACTCATAGACACAACTGATGACGTCACGTCAGCAGAAACATCATCTTTTAAACCATATTGGGAATTACCACCCAAACTGTATGCAGAAAATAGGATTTCATCATCTTTGAAATCAGTCGGTTTTACAACAACTGTTGCTCCATTGGAAAGTTTCCATTCCGTTGCACCAACAGCTTTCAACTTCTTGGTTTCAGTAATCGTACCACTTTTAAGTGGACCTGAGATCAACGGCTTATCGCTCACTTTGTCATCATAAGGTTTCAACCTTTCTTGTTCAACCTGTTTCATCAAAGTAAGCACCTGCTCATCGGTTGGCATTTTGATGCTGTCGATTTTAGGTGCTGTGATGATGACCACCCTGTTTGAATCGGTGATCCACTTGTCGGCCAATTGATTCACTTCATCCAACTTGATTGTTGGCAGGAATTCTTGATAGTATTTGTATTCATTGGTAATGCCAGGAAACGGCTCCTCTGTCATCGAAAAATTACGCTCATACTCATTGGCATAGTTAATTGACTTCTGCTTATCACGCTCGTTGTATGCTTTTTCCATGGAAGCCATCATCGCCTTTTTCTGCCGTTCGAGTTCCGTTGACGTAAAACCATATTCCTTAACACGTTGATTCTCTTCCAGTACCGATTTTAAGCCTTTTTCAATCTCGCCGTTCTGGGTATAAACATCTGAAAAATACGCACTTTTAGGTCCAATGAATGCGCCATAGCTTGATGATGCATAAATAAAAGGTGGGTTTTTCTTTTGCAACAACTCCTGTAAACGATTATTGATCATGCCATTGAAAAGGCTTTCTTTGATTGACTCACGATAATCACCTACCGTTTTCTGTATTTCCAGGGGATGCTTGTAGCCGACCTGAGCTTCAGTGTACCGGGCTTCTTTGTCTGTCACAATTGAAACCAACGTTTTTTTGTTATTCGGAATATCATAGATTTTCTTTGGTCGCTCTTCTTCCCTTTTTGGAATTTTAGAGAACATTTCTTTGACTTTCTCCGTCATCTTAGCCTGGTCAAAATCACCAACAACAATGACAGCCTCTAAATCGGGACGATACCAATCGTGACGGAAACGACGCAAAGCATCCGGACTTCCGTGATCGATAATATCGATTTTTCCAATTGGCAAACGCTCCGCATAACGGCTGTCAGGCAGAACTACAGGAAGCCACTCCTGGAGCATCCGCTGATTAGCGCCGCGTCCACGTCGCCATTCTTCGTGAACAACTCCCCGCTCCTTCTCAATTTCTTCGTTGGAATCAGTAATCTGGCTGGCCCAATCGTACAAAACCTGCAATCCTTTATTGATAAATTGCGTGCTGTCCAAAGGCACTTTAATCGTATACACAGTTTTGTCAAAACCAGTATGGGCATTTACATCAGCTCCAAATTCCATCCCAATGGATTCCAGGTAGTTCACCAGTTCATGTTTGGGAAAGTTTTTGGTACCATTAAAAGCCATATGTTCAGCCAGGTGGGCAAATCCCTGTTGGTCATTATCTTCATCAACAGAGCCCGCCCGAACAACCAGGAAAAGATCAGCCCGGTTCTTTGGCGTGTCATTCGCTCGAACATAATACGTTAGTCCGTTGGGAAGTACTCCTTTATTGACTGCCGGGTCTTCTGGAAGTGGACGACTTGGATCTAACTTGGTTTGTGCTGATACACTCAACACAACCAATAAAAAAACAATGCTTATTAGTTGCTTCATTGGAATAATTTTTAGTATCGAATAAGTATTTTGAATTTGTTTTTCATTACAGAAAATGTCGATTTCTCAGTAAAGAAAGTTGAATTAGGGCGAAATAGTTTGGCCATTCGCGTTAAAAAATGATAAATCAAGACTTCAATAATTTAATTGAGATATTGATAATTAACAAAGCTAGTTCTTTAAATAGAAAAATGAAACCCCAAATTGTCACTTAACTAAAAGAAATTTAATAAACTTTTGCTGAACGCATTTTCTTCATTGGTTGGAGCCTTCAGAAAATGAGGCTTTAATTCGTCGGGACCATTGGCTACCAGGTAAGAATGAGAAGTGAAATTTAACAAATCCAGGTCGTTGTAATCATTACCAATACCGAATGTCATTTCATGCGCAATCGCCTTTCGCTCACACAAAAATTTAACAGCATTTCCTTTCGATACATCTTTGTGAAAAATTTCCATCCAGGTGTAATTGGTATGTAATGGAGAGCTGGTGCGTACCACTTTAATGTCGTCAAATTCCTGCTCCAACTCCATTTTCGTTTTTAAAAAATCACCCTTCCCATTTGGGAAGATAACCAGGAACTGGCAGGCATCGTCATCTATTTTTTGCTCACCAGGTAGTTTCTCGGTATAAGGCTCGTGAAAGGTATAGTAGCGTTCAAACTCTTCGCAAGTCTCTCTCCCTCGGTAGTACCAGCAGCGAAAATTATCCGGGACAGCTCGAAACAGGTGAAAGTTCATATTCTGGTGAATGAAAAACTGAATAATCCCATTGACCGTTTCTGACGCCAGGTTTTGCCGATATACCAGCTGTTTGTTTTTCCAATCATAAATGCCTGCCCCTGATGAAAAAGCAATGTAGTCAAACGGAAGAAGATCGGGCAGCACTTCTTTCACCTTTCGAAAATTCCTCCCTGTGGCTGCAACCCGAATGACATCGCGTTCACCCAGTAAGTCCAGCATCCGCAGGTTTTCAGCACTGATGGTTTTATCATTCTTCAAAAACGTGCCATCCAGGTCGGTGGCTACCAATTTAATTCCGTTCAACATACTAATCCAATAACTGATAACTACTAATTTGTACCGGTGCATTCAATGACGGCAACACCTTCTCAAGCAAAATTCCTTCCGTAGGTTTGTGGTTGTGTCCAAAGGTTGCCCGCACACCCAATGAAATAAATTGCACAGCTCGATCCAACGCAATAGGCAAACTATCACCCTGCAGCAATGAGCCAACCATCACGCTGGCAAAAGCATCGCCGGTACCTGGATAGTGTGCCGGAATGTAATCGCAGCCCACCAGCCAGAATCGTTTATCTAAGCGGTTCAATGCAATCACCGACGAGTTATTTTGTGCTTCATCGGTCACGCTGGTCATAATCACTTTTTCCGGTCCTAAGTCAGATAATCGCCAGGCCCAATCTTTCAGTTCCTTGATGCTGATTTGCGGTTTGTAATCCTCCCCCAACAAAAAAGCTGCTTCTGTCAAGTTGGGCGTAATCACATCTGCCAATGCCACAAGTTCACGCATTTTCACCACCATTTCCGGTGTAAATGCGGCATACAATTTTCCGTTGTCGCCCATCACCGGATCAACAACCACAAGCGTTTCATCATTTCTAAAATCGTTGATGAATTTCGTAACGGTATCAACTTGCTTGGCGGCACCAAGATAGCCCGAATAAATGGCGTCAAACTCAACCGCCAGTTTTTTCCAATGATCGATCATGGGCTGCAACTCATTGCTCAAATCGATGGAATGAAAATCGTCGAAGCCGCTGTGCGATGACAAAACCGCTGTTGGCAACGGACACACCTGGATGCCCATAGACGAAAGGATAGGAATAACCACCGTCAATGATGCCCGCCCAAAACCGCTTAAATCGTGAATTGCTGCTATTCGTGGAACCGTGTTTCGTTTCATCTTGTCTCGTTCAAAATTCCTATTATTACGCGTTCGTTTTTCACAAAAAATGAAAACGAATTTCAAATTTAATCAATCCTTTGTCAACTTCTATTTTAGAAAACAACTCTTTCCATGTTCTGTTGAATGACGAATCAAAAACCACAATTGAATTTTGACGAATTGATCACCAATTTCTTCTTGTTGATCGAAAAAAATGAATCGCGAACTCGTAGAAGCTTACTTTTATCGTGTAATTTTTATCTTTGTAAGCCGTTAACAAAAAATGATTTGAAAATCTGCAAATTGTTAAAAAAGGTGAAGATTGATGAACTAATTGTCGTTCACTTGTTAATGTAGGCAGATTTCAAAAAAAGAAAAACGATATTTAAATGAAAATTGCATTGATCGGTTACGGGAAAATGGGAAAAACAATTGAAGCCATAGCAAAAGATCGCGGGCACGAAGTTGTATTGATCATTGACCTGAACAACCAAAACGAATTAACAAAGGAAAACCTAAAAAAAGCTGATGTCGCCATCGAATTCACGGTCCCTTCATCAGCAATCAATAATTATAAAACATGCTTCGAAAGTGGCGTTCCCGTAGTGAGCGGAACCACAGGCTGGCTGGAAAACAAAGCCAAAGTACTGGAAGAAATGAAGAAACAAGACGGAACGTTCTTTTATGCTTCAAACTTCAGTCTGGGTGTTAACCTGTTTTTTGAGCTGAATAAAAAGTTGGCCGCATTGATGAAAAGCAGGCCTGAATACGATATCAGCATGGAAGAAGTGCACCACACCCAAAAACTGGATGCTCCGAGCGGAACAGCGATCTCGCTGGCTGAGGACCTGTTCGAGGCTCATCCCGGTAAAAAATCATGGACGTTGGATGATCCGTCAAAAGAAGACGAGATGCACATCGAAGCTATCCGCGAAGGACAGGTTCCCGGGATTCATCGCATCAAATACGAATCGGAAGTGGACCACATCATGATTGAACACAGCGCGAAAAGCCGCCAGGGATTCGCTCTTGGAGCAGTTCTGGCCGCTGAATTCACTGCCGATAAAAAGGGGCTTGTTAGCATGAAAGATCTATTAAACTTATAACATACTCAAATCGATGAGACAAATTCTTACGAACAAATGGTTTAAGTTCATTGTCGTTGGCCTGCTCTATAGCTTGTGGGTCATTTGGATGGAAAGCTACCTTTGGTTTTTCGGCCTGGCCATCATTTTCGACATGTACATTACGAAAAAAGTACACTGGGCATTTTGGAAAAAGAAAAACCCGCCCGACGGCAAACAAACCAAGGTAGTTGAATGGGTTGATGCCATCATCTTCGCAGTGATTGCTGCCAGTTTCATTCGCATGTTTTTTATTGAAGCTTACACCATTCCAACCTCATCCATGGAAAAATCAATGTTGGTAGGCGACTTCCTGTTTGTCAGCAAAACAGCTTATGGACCACGACTGCCGAATACCCCGCTGTCATTTCCATTTGTACATCACACCCTGCCCCTAACGAAAAACACCAAATCTTACCTGGAATGGATTGAAAATCCGTACAAACGTATTGCTGGTTCTGGAGATGTTGAAAATAACGACATCGTGGTATTTAACTTCCCGGATGGCGATACGGTGGCAATAAACATGCCCAACCAGGATTATTACCAACTGGTTCGTAACTATGGTCGTGACAGGGTTTGGAGCGACAAACGGGCTTTCGGTGATATTATTCATCGCCCGGTGGATAAAGAAGAAAACTACATTAAACGGTGCATTGCCATTCCCGGTGACACGCTTAAAATTATAGACGGGCAAGTGTATGTGAACGGACACAAACAGAAGCATTTCCCGGGCATTCAGTACGATTACATCATCACCACCAATGGAACACCGATCAACCCCCGGATTTTAGAAAAGATTGGAGTTTCAAAGGCTGACCAGCAGGTATTTTCAGGCTCGCAGTACCTTTATCCGCTAACGGATGAATATCTCAAAGAAATAAAAAAACTCAGCAATGTAGTATCTGTTAAAAGGGTGAACATGCCGGCAGGCAACTGGGACAAAAATATCTTTCCGCACAGCGAAGCCTACCCATGGAACGTTGACAATTTTGGGCCGTTGGGTATTCCAAAGAAAGGAGCAACAGTAACATTAACCTTGAAAAATCTGCCGATCTATAAACGTATTATCAATACCTACGAAGACCATGATTTGTCGGTAAAAGACAGCACCATTTACATTGATGGCGTAGCTACTGATCATTACAAATTCAATATGAACTACTATTGGATGATGGGTGACAACCGGCACAACTCTGCAGACTCCCGCTATTGGGGTTTTGTCCCCGAGGATCATGTGGTGGGGAAAGCTGAATTCATTTGGCTTTCGCTGGATAAAGAAAAAAGCTTCCCGGCAAATATTCGCTGGAGCCGCCTCTTCACCTTTGTTGATTAAATGAATGGTTAGCATGAATAAAAAAGGATGATGAAGATTTGCTTCATGATCCTTTTTTTTATTAATTTCCCTGAAAATCACGCTTATGTCTATAGGAATTGTTGTTTTATTAATCCTGGCTCTGCTGCTGGTTATTTTCACCCTGCAAAATACGATGCTCATTAGCTTGAATGTGTTTTTCTGGAAAATCACCGACGTGCCGCTGGTACTGGCTCTGATCGTCTGCATCATTCTTGGAGCCATCCTGACCTTGTCCTTCACCTATCCCAAACTGTGGAAACTAAGAACTCAGCTAAAAGAAAAGCAACGTAGAATTAAAGAGCTGGAAGGGAATCAGCTCAATCCAGAAGAAAAAATCCACCCGGAAGGCATTGAGCTGCCTGATGAAAATGACGAAAGCTTTTTTAAAGACTAAGCAAGCATGACTAAAAATGGCATTCTACTAAACACTGCCTGCTTTCCTCCGGTTCAGTACCTCACTAAATTTTTAATGCATGATACCGTTTGGATTGAAGCCGAAGAGAACTTCATCAAACAAACCTATCGAAACCGCACGGTCATTCTGGCTGCGAATGGCCCTGAACCTTTGATTATTCCGATAGAAAAAGGTCGAAGCCGGAAACAGAAAATACGTGATCTGAAAATTTCTTATGACACCAACTGGCAGCACATCCACTGGCAAGCCATTATTTCAGCCTACCAATCGTCACCGTTTTTTGAGATTTTACAGGATGAATTTAAGCCTTTCTTCAGTAAAAGATATTCGTACCTATTGGATTTCAATCAACAGATTTTACAGACAATACTGGATATTTTGGAACTAAAACCAACAATCCAGCTGACAGAATATTTTGAAACCGTACCTGAGGATTGTCTGAAATTTCGCGATGCCATCCATCCGAAACCACAAAAGGCACTTCCCGACCCGTCTTTTAAGCCCCAAGAGTACACGCAGGTTTTTGATGATAAATTTGATTTTGTGCCCAACTTGAGTTGCTTGGATTTACTTTTCAACTGTGGCCCGGAAAGTTATGAGGTGCTGCTGAAAAGTATTCAGCGAAATAAGTAAACATTTTTGAAAAATCCCCCATTTACAATTTTCCTGCCAAAAATTACCCTCAACACAATTTAAACTTAATCTCAAAATAAATTACCCAAGAAAGCAATTCCAAAAAAATTTCATGAACACCCACTTTTTATGGGTTGAAGTATGGGATTTTTCTCATGAATGGCAATTTTGCTCTGCTAATAAAAGTTGTAATATTTATTTTTATGTTTTTCAACATATCTAAGGGGGGGGGGTACTTTTAACCACTTATCAGAATAAAAGAGCGAACTCCATTTACCCCAAGCAGATATTCCATGACTTTCTGCTCACATTATTTATTAATCGGGAAATCCAATTCCCATAAAACTTAAAACCTATGAAAAAATATTTCACCTCAGTTTTTATTCTTGGAACTATTTTGATCAGTTTCAATTCTTTTGCTCAGCTTAAAGTGAGCAGTAGTGGC